>JANNVF010000262.1:0-2287 GCA_031414315.1 Hyphomonadaceae bacterium
GCAAAGCCGCGAGTCCGGGGCTCATTGACTCAGATGGCGCAGAAAACGCCGCCATTGCAGCACTTTTTGTTTGAACGTCGCGCGCATGGGTCCCGGACTCGCGGCTTTGCCGCGATCCGGGAGTGAGAAAATAACGCGGATCAATCCGGCTGGGTTCAAACCCGGTTTATATTTCCGTCATCGCTTCCGCATGGAGGGCGTCGTGCACGGTGTTCAACGGCGCGGAGCGATGCGGTGTGAACGTGGAAAGGCTTCGGAAGTAGGCGGGAGATCTCGTCCGAACCGTCAGAGTCGCTGAAGGTCCTCCGGGACACGACGCGATGGCTCAGAGTCCAGCGTTCCGGGACGTCGTGTCGAACACCACGGCGCCCGCACGTCGCCAGCGCGCCACCCTCGGGAAGCAAGACTCCTGAACGTGGCAGCCGGCGGAAAACACATCGCGGGACGCGAGGCAGACCTCGCACTTCCGGCGTCGCAAGACGCCAAATTCAGCGGGGTTTGCCTCGCGTCCCGGCCCTCCATGGAGGGAGAGGTCATCGACCCCGCAGCGCAATCGCGCGTGCGGCGCTTCATGCTGGGCCGAATCCGGTGCAGAGAGGGCCGATGCTCGATCTCTTCCTCGCCGCTTTCGTCACCTTCTTCGTGGTGATCGACCCGCCGGGCGTGGCGCCCATGTTCGCGTCGCTGACTCAAGATATGCCGCGCGACTGGCGCCGGGCGATGGCGTTCAAGAGCGTGTTCATCGCCACGCTCGTGCTGGCGGGCTTCGCGTTCGGCGGCGAATGGCTGCTCGACAAGCTGCACGTCTCGCTCGACGCGTTCCGCATCGCCGGCGGCATGCTGCTCTTCCTGATCGCCGTCGACATGCTGTTCGAGAAGCAGACCGAGCGGCGCGAGGAGCGCAACCAGAAGGTGCTCGAGGATCGCCGCGCGCATCCGGGCGAGCATGATGACATCTCGGTGTTCCCGCTGGCCATTCCGCTCATCGCGGGGCCGGGCGCCATCGCCACGATGATCCTCTATTTCACGCAAAACCAGGGCGCGGCGGAGCGCGGCATGATCCTCGCGGGCGCCGGCGCCAACCTCGTTCTGACGCTGGTCGCGTTCCTGGCGGCGGGCCCGCTGACACGGCTGATGGGTGCGACGGTCGCGGCGATGATCACGCGGATCTTCGGCATCATCCTGGCGGCGCTGTCGGCACAGTTCGTCATCGACGGCGTGATCGGCGCGTTCGGTTTGAAACCGTGAGCCCCGGTCGCTAAGTAAGCGCATGAGCCAGTTCGATGTCATCGTCATCGGCGCGGGGCCCGGCGGCTACGTCGCCGCCATCCGCGCCAGCCAGTTGGGCCTGAAGACCGCCATCGTGGAGCGCGATCAGCTCGGCGGCATCTGTCTCAACTGGGGCTGCATCCCGACGAAGGCGCTGCTGCGCACGGCGGAAGTGTATCGCACCATGCTGCACGCGAAGGACTACGGCCTCGCCGCCGACAATGTGCGCTTCGATCCGAAGGCCGTCGTCGATCGCTCGCGCAAGGTGGCGGGACGGCTGTCGAACGGCGTCGGTTTCCTGATGAAAAAGCACAAGATCGAGGTGATCTCCGGCGAAGCGCGACTTGAAAAGGGAACCGCCGCGCCCAAAGTCATTGTGAAGGGCAAGGACGGCAAGGACGCATCGCACGACGCGAAACACGTGATCCTCGCCACCGGCGCGCGCGCCCGCACCATTCCCGCCGCTGGCCTCGCGCCCGACGGCAAGCGGATCTGGACCTACCGCGAAGCGATGACGCCGCCGGAATGGCCGGACTCGCTGCTGGTGTTCGGCTCCGGCGCCATCGGCATCGAGTTTGCGAGTTTCTACGCCACGCTCGGCGTGAAGGTGACGGTGGTGGAAATGCTCGACCGCATTTTGCCAGTAGAGGACGAGGAGGTTTCGGCGTTCGCGAAGAAGCGGTTCGAGAAGGACGGCATCGCGATCAGGGTGTCGACCACCGCGAAGTCACTGAAGGCGACGGACAAGGGTGTTGAAGCTGTCGTCGAGAGCGGCGGCAAATCGGAAACGCTTTCGGCCTCGCACGCGATCATCGCGGTCGGCATTTCAGCCAACACGGAAGGTCTCGGCCTCGAAGGGCTCGGTGTGAAGCTGGAGAAGGGCCAGATCGTCATCGACGGGATGTGCAAGACCAACGTCGCCGGCCTCTACGCCATCGGCGATGTCGCCGGCGCGCCGTGGCTCGCGCACAAGGCGATGCATGAGGGCGTGATCTGCGTCGAAGCCATCGCCGGCAAG
>JANNVF010000263.1:0-1611 GCA_031414315.1 Hyphomonadaceae bacterium
GTTCTTCGAGAAGCCGTCATGCGAGTGGTATGCGGCCGCAATGCGTCCCCGCAACGTGCCCGCGAGCAGCGGACCGCTGAGGCTGCCGGCGAACGTCTGATAGTTGTCGGGATCGGCGTAGGACGCGGTGAAGCGGCCGGACAGTTCGTCGGTGGGCGCGCGCGTGATCACGTTGATCGCGCCGCCGAGCGTGTTGTTGCCGAACAGCGTGCCTTGCGGGCCGCGCAGCACTTCGATGCGCTCCACGTCCACCACCGGGTTGTTCAGGTACGACGTGTTCACCTGGTAGATGCCGTCGACGAAGATGCCGACGCCCGGCTGCACCGAGTCGATCAGTGTCGTGCCGACGCCGCGGATGGAGAGGAAGGCCCGGCCGACGGAGTCGGTCGTGATGTTGAGGCCCGGCGTGTAGGCGGCGATTTCCTTGACCGTATTGATCTGCTCGCGCTCGATCGTTTCGGCGGTGACCGCAGTCACCGCGACCGGCACGTCCTGCAGCCGCTCCTCGCGCTTCCGGGCGGTGACGACGACTTCGTCCTCGCTGGCCGATGCGGGTGCTGCGTCCTGCGCCGCGGCGAGGCCCGGCGCCAGCAGCGTCAGGGCGGTTCCGGCGAGGATGTGTTGAATGCGGCGCATGACTGGCGTCCTCCCTGGCGACGCCCTTTTGGGCGCGGCTCTCTCTTTGGAGGACCATGCAGCGAACGCGACCTATCTGAAAGGTACCGCGACTGTGCCGAGCCGCACGAACGCTTGGCCGAGGCGCTTCACCAGCAGGAATAGCCGCCGTCGGCGAGGACGACGGCCCCGGTCATGAGGCTGGCGGCGTCCGAGGCCAGGAAGAGGATGACCGAGGCCACTTCCTCCGGCTCCCCAAGGCGGCCCATGGGCGTTCCATCGACCCAGCGCCGGTACATTTCGCCCTCGCGGTCGGCGAAGGCGTTGAGCGGCGTGTTGATGTACGTGGGCGCGACCGCGTTCACGCGCACGCCGCGCGGGGCCCACTCCGCAGCCAGTGACTTCGTCAACTGATGCACGGCGGCCTTGGAAGCGTTGTAGTAGCTTTGCGGCTGCGGCCGGTTGACGATGACGCCGCTCATCGAACCGACGTTGACGATGGCGCCCGAGCGTTGCGCCAGCATGTGACGCCCGAACGCTCGCGCGCACCAGAAGCAGCCGTTCAGGTTGACGTCCAGTACGTTGAGCCAGTGTTCGTCGGTGACATCCTCGGAAGGCGTCTCGCTGCGCGCGATGCCAGCGTTGTTGACGAGGATGTCGATGCGCCCCGCGCGGGCGGCGATGGCGTCCGCCGCCGCCGTCACGCGAGCGGAGTCGGTGACATCCATGACGAAGATGTCGGTGGCGTGGCCCTTGTCGGCGAGCGCGGCGCGTGCGCGGTCGAGGGCGGCGGCGTCGCGGTCTGCGATGGTCACGCGCGCGCCGGCTTCCGCCAATGCCTCCGCCGCCGCCAGTCCGATGCCCTGAGCGCCGCCGGTCACGACGGCGACGCGGCCATCCAGCTTGAACTTCTCCAGGTACATCGCAGGCTCGCTCAGGGGACCAATGTCTCGGCCGGCATCGGCGGTTCCAGGGCGACCGCGCCCGTGTCGAGCG
>JANNVF010000264.1:0-5588 GCA_031414315.1 Hyphomonadaceae bacterium
GGGGTTTTTCGCGGTGTTAAACCGCCCCGGTGCGGGGTTGGGGCCACCCGGGGTTTTTACGCACCGATACCCCCCCCTACGGCGGCGGCGCTCTTTCCCGCATCCAAATGTGGGACAGAAAAATATTTTAACCGTTGAGACGCTTGCGCGCCAGCAATGAACCGCACGCGGGGGTGCGGAAACGCGGCCGTTCAATCCGCCCCCCTCTCAAACGGTGTTAGACTGCGCACATGGAAAACACGCAGGCACGACCGACTACCGATACGCTCTGGACCCGCGCAGCCACGCTGCTCGCGGCGTTCGTGCGCGCGTATCTGTCGGCGGCGCAGTTTGCGAAGATGCAGCAGGCGCCGGCGATCCTGGTGGCCGACGCGCTCACCCGCGTGCGCCGGATCGAGGCGCTGGCGCGCCGCGTGCTGTTTGCGCAGGCGCTGGCGTTGCGGGTGGAAGTGAAACCGGTGAGGCCGGCAGGCACAGCGCGATCCGGGCGCGCGACGCCGGTCGAAACACCGCTCGACAGCGATCCCTCCACGTGGCGCGTGCGCTTCAGCGTGCCGCTGCCGGCGCTGACGCAACCGCCGCGTCCGCAGACCCCGCGTGCATGGCGCTTTCGCCATCCCATCCTGCCGCGCCCCGAGCGATTGGCGCGTCTGCCGCAAGCCCATCGCGCATATGATCCGGTGTCCGCCGCGCGCTACCGCGCTCGCGTGAGGGCGCGCGCGGCGCAGGCCTGCCACGACGACTTCTACGCGCCATGGCCGCCGCCGAAACCCGACGGCCCGAAACCCGAATGCCCGGGCTGGTTCGAAGTCCCGCCATCGAACCAGCCAGTGGACATGACGCCGACCGCCGCCATCGCACGGCGCATCGAGGCGCTCCACCGCGTCATCGCCGATCCGGCGCCGTACGCGCAGCGGCTGGCGGCGCGCCTCGCCCGCGCACCCACCCGCGCGGCGCGCGTCCTCGCGCACTGGCGGGCGCGAACGCGCCGCGTGGAGGAAGGCGAGGAGACGCTGAGGCTGGCGGAGGGAAATTTTCGCGGGCCGTCCAGTGACTCAAGCTGAGGCGATGACGCCGGCCTGTGCCGAAAACACCCCGCTGGCGCGGGCGATGACGCACGTCTGGCGCATGGATGGCCTCGTCCATGCCAGATGTCCGACACCGGACGCGGACGAGGACGTCCGCGCTCCATGGGACCGATGCTCAGTACGGCGCGGTGCCGATCTGGATGCTGGCGCGCAGGCTGGCGATGTCGAACGTCGCGAACGGGCGCGCTTCGCCGGGGGCGACTGGCACTGCGGCGGCGAGGGGCCGGTCGCGGGCGGGATCGACGCGCATGCGCAGCGCGTGCTCGCCGGCCAGCGAAATGAGATGGGCGGGGACTTTTGGCAGGCGGTTTTCCATGGCCCGAGCATGGCGAAACGGCGCCGGGCCTCACACTTAAGATTCGTTGATTTGACGCCTTCGGACCCGCGCCGGGGCAGTTATCCACACTTCTCGCGTCCTGCCGCTACGGCGGGCCGGTGGCGGGCCGGCGGCGGGCTGGTCGCAGGTCGGGGCACTGGCGCAGTTTCACCTCTGGTCCGGTCACCATCCGGTAGGCAAAGTTGAGCCGAAGTAAACTATGAAGAGATCAAGCAGATTGGCGCGATTTGCTTGATCTCATTCACGTTATTGCAATTTATCCACGTCATTTCTTGTCCCTGCAGCGGATGGGCAAAACGCTCACCGACCAAAGCGAAAAACGCACGGGGTTTGGGTTATGGCATTCACGGACACACAGATCGCGGAAGCCCGCCAGGCGGTTCAGTCTGCTGGCGCGCCGGAGGATCTCTACAGGCTGGGGCTCATCTATTCGACCGGCCAGGGCGCCGAGATCGATCTGGTCCAGGCCCACATGTGGTTCAATCTGGCGGCGCTGCGTGGCTCGCAATGCGCGAAGGATTGCCGCAAGGAACTGGCCGACCAGATGACCTCTGCGGAAATCGCCTCAGCGCAAAAAGCCGCCCGCGAATGGCTCAACAAGACGCCGCTGCACTAAAACCTGCGGTCAGCGCCGCGCGCGGTTCACGGTAATGCGCGCGCGTCCATCGGGCGCGATCGCGAGGATTTCCGCGGCGTTCGAGTCATAGGCGGCAGGGGCGGCGGTCGGACGCTGCGTGATCGTCGGGATCGAGACGGGTTCTGCGCTTTTGGCGGTGGCCGCGCACCCCGCAAATCCCGAAACGAGAATGACTGCTATCGCCGCAACTGCATTGCTGGACATGTGGACCTCCGACCGTGTTCGCCGGACACGAGACTTCAAGGCTTGTGCCACGGCGCTTGTCGTCAACCATTTCTAAGCGACCGTCATGCAGTCTCGGTCACTATGGTTAAGAATCATTTGCCATATCCGGCTATCGCGCGGCCAAACGCATGAGCCCCAAAGGGAGTGCGCGGGTGGCTCACGTCAATGCGCTCGATCTGCTGGCGATGCTCTGGCGTGAACGGCGCACGGCCGCGCTCGCGGGGTTGGTGATTCTGGCGCTCGGCGCCGCGCTCGTGGTCATGACGCCGCGCAGCTTCGAAGCCAGAACCCGGCTGCTCGTGCGCATGGGGCAGGAATATGTTTTCCAGCCGCGCGTCGGCGCCGTCGGCGCCGGGGCGATGCCGCGGATAGAGGCAATCATTAACGCCGAACTTCGTTTGCTCGAGAGCCCCGAGGTCGCCCGACGCACGATCGCGCGGGTCGGGTTGAAGCGTCTCTATCCGGATATCGCCGGGGCGGGTCCGATCGCGCAAGCCGCCGCCGAAAAGGCGTTCGCGCGGGACTTCACCGCCGCGCTGACGCCCGACACGCCGATGATCTCGCTCAGGTTCGCCCACAAGAACCGCGCGATTGCCGGCCATACCCTTGATGCGCTGGTCGCAGAATATCTCGCTTACCGCCGCAAGATTCTCATCGACCCATCCTCGAACGGTTATGCCGAACAGGCGCGGGACTTCGCCCGCCGCGCCGAGGTGTCCGCTGCGGAGATTCGCGCGCTGCTCGCGGAGAGCAGCGTCGCCGATTTTGACGGCGCGTTCCGGTCCGCCACCGATCTGCTCGCGCGGCTCGATCTCGACCGGGCGGTCGCGGCGGCCGAACGGCGCGGGCTGGAAGCCCGCGCCAGTGCACTGCGGAAACGCGTGGCGGCGCAATCCGCCGAGATCGAACTCTACGCGGATACCGACGCCGAAAAGTCGGCTGGCCCGTCGCGGCGCGGGCCCAATCCGGTGCGTCAGGCGCTGGAAACCGAACTTTATCAGTCCGAAGCCGGCGCCCGCGCGCAGGCGGCCCGGGAAACAGCCCTCGGCGCGCAACAGTTCGAACTCGCCGCCCGCGTCCGCACGCTGCAGCAGATCGAGCCGCGCTATCGCGATCTTGCCCGCACCCACATGATCCTCGAGGACAATGCCCGAGCGTTTACCGCCCGTGCCGAAGAGGCCAGCGCGTTCAGCGCGTTGCAGGCCGTGGAGACCGACAACATCCGCCAGCTGGAGCCCGCCCAGGCGCCGTTGCCGGAGAGAAGTTTGCGGCTGGAGATCATGCTGCTTGCACTGGCGATCTTCGGCGCGGTTGCGGGGGCGTTGATCCGCGGTCTTGGCCGAAAGAGTTTCCCCACGCCCTCCAGCGCCGCGCGCACGCTGGATGCGCCGGTGCTTGGCGTCGCTCTGTTTCGGAGAGCCGCATGACCGCGCCGGAGTCGACACTGCATGGGGTTTTCGCCGCGCTCGATGCGCTGCAAGCGCCGGGGCCGCGCTGCGTGATGTTCATGGCCGCCTCACGCGGCGAAGGCGTCTCGACGCTGGCGCGGATATTTGGCGAGCAGTGCGCGTGGCGGGCGCGGCGCGCGGCCTTGCTGGTGGATCTCGACCTGCTGCGCAACAGCCAGTGTCAGAGTTTCATCGACAGCGGGGTTGCCGTGGCGGAATCCGCCGATGGCCGCCTTGCGGGCGCATCCTTCGTGAAGGCGGTGCAGGCAAACGGCGTCGATGCGCCGATGGAGGCGCGTCGTCTGCGCATCGCGCGGGTCGGCGATCAGCGCCTCTACGTCACGCACTTCGACACACAGGGCTTGAAAGTTGACGTGCGGCTACAAATTTCCAATGCGGCGGACTACTGGCGCGCGGCGCGCGCGGGCGCCGACTACACGGTGGTGGATGCGCCGGCATTGTCGCGGTCGCGCGCGGGGCTTGGCGTGGCGCCGCACATGGACGGCGTGGTGCTGGTGGTCTCGGGTGCTGCGGGATCTGCGGCAGCGACGCTGGGACTGAAGGCGGAGCTGGAGCGACGCGGGGCGCACGTGCTTGGTCTGGTTTACGCGCACGCCGATCGTGGCGTGACGTTGCTGGAGCGGTTCTTCCAGCGCCGTGCGGCGTAAGGGCACCAGCGCCGACGCGCCGTCGTCGCTCACGCCGCGCTCTCGGCCAGCGCGCGGGCCGCTGCCTCGTGGACCGGCAACATCTCCATGCCGCCGGCGAACGCCGCGCCGCACAAGCGTTCAAGCAATCCTGTCGGTGTGCCGCACGGACTCGGGCGCGGGCTGACATCGTGCGTGAAGAAAATCACCCAGCCAGTGCGCTGACGCGCCTGTTCCAGCACCGCCAGACACCGCCGCAGCGCTTGCGGTCCGTACATCGGGTTGGCGCGCAGCTGGGCGAGATCGGCCTGACCGCTGGCGAGGCCCGGCGTCGTACCGCGCGCCGTGGTGAAGCGTGACGGCAGCTGCGCTTTCAGGGCGTGGTTCGTTTCGCCGTAGGGGTAGGCAAACGAGATGAGCCGTGTGTCCATACCCATGGTGGCAAGCGCGTCGGCATTGCGCACCATGTCGCTGAACACATGATCGATCGGCGTGCGCGCGCAGTCGAGATGGGAATAGGTGTGGCAGCCGATCTCGTGACCGGCGCCGAGCAGGCGTGCCACGTCCTGGCCATCGAACATCGCGCCGGCGCTCGCGGTTTCGCCCGCCACCGCCGCCGATGCGTAGAAGGTGCCGCGGCCGCCCACGTTCTCCAACAGACCGGCGCCGGTGCGTGCGGCCGACTTCGGGAAATCATTGAACGTGAAGCTGACCAGCGGGCGCGAGAGACGCAAGGTCGCGGGCCGCGCGGCCGCCTTCTGCACACGCCGTCGCTCCAGCCACGCGCCGAGCGAGCGGGGTGGCGCGTAGGGCGCCGTCGTCACGACGGATCGCCCGCGTAGATCGACGCGCGATGGCGCCGGAGCGCGGCGGGTCGCGCGATCATCGGCACGCCATCGGCGATGTTGGGTAGGGTCGCCACGCGCAGGGGGATGTGCTCGCTCATCAGGCGGACCTCGATGTCAGATCTGCGAGCGTACCGTGAACATGTCGCCAAAGTGCTGACGCGCCACCCCCATCGTGCACAGATAGCGCCGGCCGGCGCTATCTGTGGGCAGTTGGCAGGCGAGAGCGCGAGGAAGCCGGCCGGGACGCCGGCTGGCCCTGAGCGGGGCCCGGCCCTAGCGCGGGAAGGCAGGAGAACGCGCGACCCGGGCGCCGGCCGCCGGAACTGGCCTCCACGAAACCGGGCCGGGGCCGGTTTCG
>JANNVF010000265.1:0-11433 GCA_031414315.1 Hyphomonadaceae bacterium
CTGCGACTGGAGGCGGTGATTGCCTCTGCTCAAAGCGCCATTGATGCGGCGCTGGCCGAACGCTTCACCGCAGAACAGGGGCTTAACCGTGTTCGCGAGTTCGAGCTACGCGCCGCGCGGCGCGCCGCAGAACAGGCGGACAACGAACTCGCGCAGGGCGCCATTGATCGCGTGGACTGGGCGGCGGCACAGGTCGGATACCGCCTGTCGAAGCTATCGGAAGTGGAGGCGCTTCGTCGTGTGCATGCGGCTGACGCCGGGCTGGAGGACGGCCTTCGGCGTCCGCTTGAAGGGCCGGAGCTGGCGATCACCGGCGCGACCGGATCAGGAGATCGTCCATGAAGAAGACCGCCGCCACAGCGGTGTTGGCGATGTTGATGCTCACCGCCTGTTCGCCACACGCGGACGCTCCCTCCGCAAGCGAAGCGCAAGCGGCTGCACAACCCGAAGCCATTTCCACCGACGTCACGATGGACGCAGCTACGCAGGCCCGCATGGGCGTTCAGGTCACGGCGATCACGACCGTAAGGGCAGCGAGCACTGTGCGCGGATACGCACGCGTGATGGACGTCGGTCCGCTCGCTGCGCTGAACGCGGAAGTGACCGCCGCCAGAGCGATGGCTTCGACGTCGCAGGCCGAGTACCGGCGGCTCCAGGCGTTGGCAGCGATGGATCAGGCCGCGTCTGCGCGTGCCGTGGACATGGCGCGCGCGCAGGCGGCGGCTGACGCGGCACGATCCGGACTGGCATCGGGTCGCATCGGTCTGGAGTGGGGCGCCGGCGTCGGACAGCTGTCCGAGGGGGAGCGCACCAAGCTATTGTCAGATATCGCCACAGGGCGCGCCGCCCTGGTCCGCGTGGATGCTCCAGGCGTTGATGGATCGGTTTCACGCGTCACGCTGCATCTCGACAACGACGGGTCGTCGATTCCGACCACCCGTCTCGGCGCGGCGGGCGCCGCTGATGCGCGTCTACAGACGGCGGGCGTTCTTGTCGTAGTGCGAGGCACCGCCGTGAAGGCGCTGCCAGCAGGTCGTCTCATCCAGGCTGATCTGGAGACAGGCGCGTCACGGACGGGTTTCCTGTTGCCGCGCAGCGCCTTGCTTCGCTCCGGTGGGAGCGTGTCGGTGTACGTCCGCACCGCACGCGACACTTTTCAGCCGCGTGAAGTCGTGGGCGCACGATCCATCACGCAGGGCTGGTTCGTGACCGAGGGCTTCACCAGCGGCGAGATGATTGTCAGCGAGGGAGCCGCTTCGCTTCTGGCCGCCGATCGCGGTCCGGTGGAGGCGGAGTAGGCGCATGCTGTCAGCCATTGTCGGCGCATCGCTCGCGCGTCCACGCCTCGTCATACTGGCGGCGTTGCTGCTGCTGCTGTACGGCGGCCTCACCCTCACGCGTGCGAAGTACGACGTGTTCCCGGAGTTCGTGCCGGCACAGGCCAGCGTTCAGACGGAAGCGCCGGGTCTCGTTGCCGATCAGGTCGAACTGCTGGTGACACGCCCGCTGGAGGACGTAATCAACGGCGCCAATGGAGTGGCCAGCGTCCGCTCTGAATCCATCCAGGGCCTGTCGATCATCAACGTCACCTTTCAGGAAGGCGCCGATCCGTTCCGCGCACGCCAGATCGTTTCGGAGCAACTGGCGCAGGCGGCGGGACGGATGCCCGCCGGGGTCTCCGTCCCGACGATGACGCCACTCACATCTTCCACCATGGACCTCCTGAAGATTGGCTTCACATCCGAGAAGCTCGATCAAATCCAGCTGCGTGATCTGGTGGAATGGACCGTGCGTCCACGACTGCTCGCCGTTCCCGGTGTTGCACGCGCTAACATCTTCGGCGGGGCGCCGCGTCGGCTGGAAGTGCGTGTTCGGATGACGGACCTGCTGGCGCGTGGTCTGACGCTGGCTGACGTGTCCAACGGCGTGCGTGCGGCAACCTCAGTGCGCGGCGGTGGATTCATCGATACACCGGCCCAGCGCATCCTGGTCGAGCCGCACGGCCAAGCGGTTACGGTGGACGCGCTTTCCCAGGCGATCGTAGCGCCGGGCGCTGGCTTGCCGGTGCGTCTCGCTGATGTCGCCGATGTCGTAGATGCGCCAGCGCCGCAGTTCGGAGAAGCGTTGGTGATGGGGCGTCCCGGCGTGCTGCTCACGCTCTCTAGCCAGTACGGCGCGAATACCCTGGAGGTAACACGCGCCGTGGAGGCAGCGCTGAAGGACCTGCGACCCGCTATCGAAGCGCAAGGCGTGAAGGTGTATCCGGCACTTCATCGCCCGGCAAACTTCATCGAGACGGCCCTTGGCCACATCCAGATGGACCTCCTGATCGGCGCCGTGCTGATCATGGTCATCCTGATGGCATTTCTGCGCAGCCCACGGGTCGCGCTGGTGGCGTTCGTGTCCATCCCACTCTCATTGCTCGCCGCTGTGGTTGTCCTCGACGCGCTGGGCCAGACCATCAACACCATGAGCCTCGGCGGCCTGGCAGTGGCGCTCGGCGTCGTGATCGATGACGCAGTGGTCGGCATCGAGAACATCGTACGACGGTTGCGAATGGCGGAGCCGGGTACGCCCGCCGCGCAAACTGTTTTGGCGGCGTCGATCGAGGTCCGGGCGCCCATCGTGTACGCAACCTTCGTGCTCGTGGCGACCGTGGCGCCGATCCTGTTCCTGTCAGGGCTCCAAGGCGCGTTCTTCAGTCCGCTGGCGTTTTCGTTCCTGCTCGCGGCGCTGGCGTCGCTTCTGGTGGCCGTGACGATCACGCCGGCGCTCGCGCTTCTGCTGTTGCAGCGCGTGACCATTCACGAGGAGCCGAAGACGCTGACGCGCCTCAAGGACAGCCACGAGAAGCTCCTGCGCCGCCTGTGCGCCCGTCCACGCCTCGCCGTGATGGGAACCCTGCTTGTCGGTTTAGCGACTCTGGGGAGCTTCTTTCTGTTTGGCTCTGAACTGCTTCCGGCGTTTCGTGAGCGGCATTATGTGCTCGCGCTCAACGGGCCGCCCGGCGCCTCAATCGATTGGATGCGCAAGATCGGCACGAACGTCACGCACGACCTGCTGGCGATCCCGGGTATCGCCACCGTCGAACAGCAGATCGGTCGTGCCGCAGCGGGCGAGGACACCTGGCCGCCGAACCGCAGCGAGTTCCATGTCGAACTCGGAAAGGTAAAGGGGCATCAGGAAGAACAGGTTCTGGAGCACATCCGCGCCGTCCTCGATTCGTACCCCGGTGTGCAGACCGAAGCGTTGACGTTCCTCGGTGACCGCATCGGGGAATCGCTGTCCGGCGAGACCGCTGCGGTGGCGATCAGCATCTATGGACCTGATCTCGACGCACTTGATCGCGTCGGCGCCCAGATCGCCGCTGTCATCAGCCGAATTCCCGGCGCCGCCGACGTTCAGGTCAAGTCGCCGCCGGCCACGCCGATCGTGCGCATGGCGCTCGATCCTACACTGCTGGCGCTAAGCGGACTGTCGTCCACAGATGCGTACGACAGCATCGAGGCGGCGTTCCAGGGTGCAACCGTTGCGCAGGTCACCGACGGGCAACGAATCGCCGATGTGGCGATCGTCACGTCCCGTGATGGCGCCAGCGAACCAGAAACCGCAGGCGCCCTCCTCGTGCAAGGTGCAACGACTAGCGCTGCGCTCGGTGACGTCGCCGACGTTCAGCCGGGCGAAGGACGCGCGAGTATTCTCCATGACGGTGGTCGCCGTCGTCAGATCGTCACGGTCAACCCGACGTCCGACGTGACCGCGTTCGTCTCGAAAGCGCAGGCGGCGATCAAGAGCGGTGTAAGGCTGCCACCTGGTGTCTACATCGAATACACTGGCGTCGCGGAAGGTCAGGCCGCTGCGACACGCCAAGTGCTCGTCAACGTCTCCGTAGCGGCGATCGCGATCGTCGCGTTGCTCATCCTCGCGTTCGGCGATGGCCGTGCGGCAGGGTTGATCCTGTCGGGTACACCGTTCGCGCTTGCGGGTGGCGCGATGGCGATCGCCTTGATCGGCGGCGTGCTCTCACTGGGTGCCCTCGTCGGCTTCGTGACGCTGTTCGGGATCGCGGCGCGGAACGTCATCCTGCTCGTTTCGCACACCGACCACCTCGTGGACGTCGAAGGCGCTCCCTGGGGTCTAGAGACGGTTCTGCGCGCCACACGGGAACGGGTCACGCCGATCCTGATGACGGCACTGGTGACCGCGCTGGGGCTCCTGCCGTTGGCGCTGGGCACGGGTGAAGCTGGCCGGGAAGTGCAGGGGCCGATGGCGGTCGTCATTCTGGGTGGCCTGCTGACCTCAACCATCATGAGCCTGGTTCTGGCGCCGGCGCTGATCTTGGCGTTCAGGCACAAACCGACCAAGGTCGATGCTGATGACCGGGCGCACACCCGTCTGTCGGAGGCGTGATGCGCGTCCTTGTTGTGGAAGACGATGTTGAGACCCGGACCTACGTCGCCAAGGGTCTAACCGACGCCGGTCACAGCGTGGACGCATGTGCCGACGGACGCGATGGGCTTCAACGGGCAGGAGAGGGTGAGTACGACCTGCTGATCGTTGATCGCATGATGCCGGAGGTCGATGGTCTGACGCTGGTGCAGATGATCAGGAAAGCCGGCGTCATGACGCCGGTGCTGATGCTGACGGCGATGGGCTCCATCGCCGATCGCGTTGACGGGTTGGAGGCGGGCGCCGATGACTACCTCGTCAAGCCGTTCTCTTTCGCGGAGCTGTCAGCGCGGATCAATGCGTTGGCGAGAAGACCGCCACTTAGAGATGCCGAAACGAAGCTCGTCATTGAGATGCTCGTACTCGATCGTCTCAATCGTTCGGTGCATCGTGCTGGCGCCAAGATCGATCTTCAACCGCGAGAGTTTCAGCTGCTAGAGTTGCTGATGCTCAATGCTGAGCGCATCGTGACCCGGACGATGATGCTGGAGAGGGTGTGGAACTTCCGGTTCGATCCCGGCACAAATATCGTCGAGACGCACGTCAGCCGCATCCGTTCCAAGATTGATCGCGGCAATGACGCGGTGCTGATTCATACCGTGCGCGGCGAGGGGTACGTCATCCGTGCGCCTTGATCACAACCGTCTTCGTCGTGTCATTCGATCGACGAGCTTTCGACTGGCGGCTCTGTACGCAGTGCTGCTCATTGCGGCGTTCGTCGTCGCTGGCGTCGGCGCTTGGGCGGTGACGCGTGGTGTGGCTGAGCAACAGGTCCGTGAGCAGCTCCTTCTGGAAATGGATTCGATAGAGCGGGAGGTCAGTGATGAAGGCTTGCAAGCCGCAGTTCTCGCCATAAAAAGTCGGGCGTCGCGACCGGGCGCGCTCGCCTATCGACTGGTTGATCCAAATGGCGCCGTCCTGGCGGGAGACCTGCCGGTACAGTCGAGCGTTCTCGGATGGCGGTATCTCGACATGCACAACCGCACGGACCTGCGCCCCGGGCAGGACGATCTTGTGCTCCTCACGCGCCGTCTCTCCGACGGTTCTGTACTCTCGATTGGTGGCGATCTGGAACGCGGTGAGAGCGTTCGCATCGCCGTGCTGCGTGCCTTGCTCTGGGCAGGTTTCCTGAGCGCGTGCGTGTCTGTTATTATCGGCCTGTGGATTGCGCGGCGCACGCTCCGGCGCATGGAGGCGTTGTCGGGCACCTTGACGCGTGTCGCTGAGGGAGACCTGACGGCTAGGACGTCGATCCGTCTTCCGTCTCGCGACGACCTTGATCAGCTCTCGACGGGCGTGAACGCGATGCTCGACCAAATTGCGCTCTTGGTGGCAAACGTCCGGCGTGTCTCCACCGACGTCGCGCATGACCTTCGGACGCCGCTTTCGCACCTGCGTCAGGACCTCGAAGTTGCGGCGAATGCTCCACCTGCTGAAGCGCACCAGTTGATCGCGTCCGCCCAGGGCAGAATCGACGGCGTGCTCAGGACGTTCGATGCCATGCTTCGGCTCGCAGAGATTGAGTCTGATAGTGGACGTGCCCGTTTCGCGCCGGTGGACCTTCGTCAGCTGGTGGAACGCGTGGCAGACGCCTACAGACCGGACGTCGAGGTTGCGGGCGGCGCGCTTACGACAGACCTAACGGCGGCGGTTGTGGAAGGCGACGCTGATCTTCTCGCGCAGGCGTTGGCCAACCTCATCGAGAACGCTATGAATCACGGTGGCGCGCATCCACACATCTCGCTTGCGGTCATCGACGACGAAGGCGGCATCACCATGAGCGTCGCCGATGATGGTCCCGGCATCGATCGGCGAGACCACGAACGCGTCCTGGCGCCATTCGCTCGCCTGGACGCCAGCCGAAGCACACCGGGTTCTGGACTGGGCTTGGCCATCGTCGCAGCGGTCGCGAAGTTGCACGCGGCAGAAGTGGTCATTACTGACACGAAGCCCGGCCTCCATCTGTCGATGATTTGGCCCGTCAAAAGCGCAACGCAGACCGCATAGAACCTTGAGACGGCGACGGCGGTTAGCTCCCTATGCTTTCATACCGGCCAGCACCGCGCCGCCGCAGACCATCGCAATGCCGATCCAGTTCTTCAGTGAAGGAGTCTCTCCGAGGAAGAGCGTCGCAAGTCTGGCGACGATAACGATACTGAGCTTGTCAATCGGCGCCACCTGCGACGCCGGGCCAAGCGCAAGCGCACGATAGTAGCAGAGCCATGAAAGGCCGGTAGCCAGTCCAGACAACGCCAGAAACAACATCGTGCGCGGCGCGATCTCGCTGAGCGGAACGGCAACGCCCGTGGCGGCTACCACAACGACGAGGAACGCGAGGATAACACCGGTGCGAATCAGGGTCGCGAAATCCGGGGGCACACCGGCGACGCCGACTTTGCCGAAGATCGCAGTCAGTGCCGCGAAGAGCGCCGCAAGTGCCGCCCAGAGCTGCCAGTTGGAGGTGAGGGTCATGGTTGTCATGGCTCCGTACGATAGGGACCACTATCACCGTTCTACCGCCGATGATCTCGGACAACGCGTTGGCGCTGTGCTGACCAATGCGCTCACGACCGCAGAACTGGTCGCTCTCAGGCGGCCGCTTCTGACGTGGCCACACACTCGCGGCGGCGACGCCGAAGACGACGGCGACCACCAAGATCGCCAAGCCTCTGACTGATCTCATGGTTCCACCCAAAGACGTGCTTGACCGATGCTTCATCACCGCCGCAGGTTGGGTGGGGACGCTGCGGTGAGGTTCGCGGATCACGCATCCTACGGGGTCTGCGGACCGGTAGCGGTGTCAAGAAAAGACCGGCCAGTGCACTCCTTCTCCAATCGGTTGATGGAGCCTTCAAGGGGAGGCGGGACATCGATCTGCTGCATGTGCGTGCGTAGCGGCACGCGCCAAGTTGTGGTGTGACCCAAGAGCATCATTCCCTTCGTGGTCATTTGATCTGCCTGACTGTCGATGACGGCAATCTGGCCTGCGTTTTCGAGGATCAGCGGCATGATCTGAAATTTGCCGCTCTCCTCCAACCTCGCACCAACCTTTGTGTCGATCAGGTAAGGAGGCGTCTCGCGTTGAAGGAAAACGCCGACGCTGGAATCAATGCATATCAGCGCCAGCTTGGTGCCGTCCTTCTCATACGATAGCGCCGAGAACCGGCCTGCGTCGCTGGTGTGTTCGCTCCAACCGTTGCCGCACGCCGCGAGAAGCAGTGATGGGATGACTCCTAAGCAGCGCAGGCGCTTCATGGTCGCCCGCCGGAAAGAAGAACCTGTATTCGTGGGTCCGCATTGGCGTTTATCCACGTCCCATCGGACGCCTTCGCGACGAGGCACGGTTGCGTGCGATTGCTCGCGACACTCGTCGGATAGTCGATGCGATAGACCTCATACCCGCCGAGAAGCCGGGCGCGCTTCCCGGCGGCACGCAAGTTCGCGTTCGAATCCGATTCCAGCGGCGTTGAGTAAGCATCGTTGACATCAAACGTCTGGAAGAACTTGCCCCCAAAGTCCGGATCAGCAGAAAGCCAGCGGGCACACGCCTGAATCACGTCTTCTGGTACTTGGGCGGGACCGCATGCGCTGAGCGTCACTGCCAGCGTTGCCGCGCCGATGGCTCGCACCGCCTTAGAACCCCGATGCATCGTGCCCCTCCACCACGATCCTGCCTCTGAAATGGAAGCAAGATCGGCGACGCTTAACCCGGCTGGATCACATCGTCCAGCAGGGAGTTCTTGGCGTGGGAGCGCTTCAAGACCCTCGGTACCGAGCCCTCGTCGATCGCCTCGTTGAGGCGCGCTACGCGTCCGGCCAGACCCAACGAGACATCGCGGCGAAGCTTCGCCGGTCACCGGCATTCGTGGGTAAATACGAAGTCTACGAACGCCGTTTGGATGTCATCGAGGTCATGGACGTGTTGCGGGCCATCGGCGTGGACCCGTTGGAGTTCTTGGCGGGCGATGGCGGTGCTACTGGAAGGCGTCGCCGAAAGCCTACCAGGTAACATCTTGGAGGCGATGACGGTGAGGACCGAGGGCGCTACAGTGCGCCGCTACAACTCGCGACACTTGATGACATGATCTGGTTGATTTCACTCATAAAATTCTTACGCAGCTCGTTTCCCTCTCTCTCCGCCAGTTTGCAATTAATTGCAGCGATTACAGCGCTGAGGATCTGCCAGTGCGTCCTTGGCGACGCCTGTGGTCCACATTCATGGTCCATACGAACGACGTGGCCGTGCGTCCATGAACCGGCGGCAACCGTATTTGATGCGTCGCGGTACGACTTATTGGGTCCGCTTTCGGGTTCTTAGGTCCATCGTGAATGCGGTCCGGCAGGTTTGAGATCAAAAGGAGTCTGGGTACGACTTTTATGCACAGGATCTTCGGAGCGCTTCAGCCGCTGTCGTGTGGTGGCGAGAGTTTTGTCAGTTTGTCGTCGTGAAGCAGCTCGACGCCGACCGGCGTCTCGATCAGGGGTTGCATGCGGCTGAGGAGATGGTGGTCGCATTGGCGAAGGCGCTCTCGAACGGAGCCGTCGATAAGGAAACCGTGATGCTTGGCGAGGCTGGCGACGATGTGTTCAATCGCGGTCTGAGCGTCGACTACGTGTTCATGGGCTCGGGGTCAGACACGCTCAACGTCAGCAAGACCCTGAGCGGCGTCACCGTACTCAACGATTTCACGGCGGGCGCCGCAGTAGCGACCTGATCAGCCTTTGCGGCACAGGCTGGTCGAGCTTCGCGGAGATTCAGGCCAACATCAGCGACTTCACCGCCTCCGGCGGCTTCTGCACTCTCACCCTCGATGCCGACACCTCGATTTGGTTCATCGGCATCGCGCCGAGCCAGCTGACCGCAGGCGATTTCATCTTCGGCCCCTGATATGGCCCAAGTATCCTGGTTGTATCGTTATTCCAGCCGGGCTCGGTGATCGACCTTCTGACTGATCACAATCGGCGAGCTCCAAGCGGTCGCCGTCCCTTGTGCGCGCGCCGGAAGCGCCGCGATCACCGTGCGCAGGGTGGGAGCCTGGTAGGGCTTGCGCAGAACGGGGCGACGAGGATCGATGCTCGTCGGCGCGCGCGACATCGCCTACGTCCAAAGCGAAAAGGGCGCCCGCAAGCACCCAGCGCGAGCGTGGATCAATTGCCGTCATAGCCCCCCTGTGGGACAGACAAATAAGCTCATGAACGCGCCTTGGACCAATAGGTTCCCTCATTCAGCTTGAGGGATATGTGGCTCAGCTGGGCGCGGGCAACGCGCGCGCGGCGTCGGCGTATCCGGTCCAGGGCGCCTTTTTTAGCGTGGCAGGGGCGCTGCGCAACGTGAAGCGGCGCGGGTCGAGATCGCGGCGCACGGCGCTCCACGCGATTGGCATTGATACAGGGGCGCCCGGACGCGCGCGTGGCGAGAGCACCGCCACCGCGGTCGCCATGCGATCATTGCGCAGGTAGTCGAGAAAAATTTTGCCGGTGCGCAGCTTCTTGCTCATGTTGACGACGTACGCGGCGGGATCGTCTTCGGCCATATCGCGGCAAAGGTTGCGGGCGAATGCCTTGGCGGCCAGCCATGTGAGGGCCCTTGTCGGGGCCAGCGGCGTCACCACGTGCAGCCCCTTGCCACCGGTCGTCTTGCAGAACGCTTCGAGGCCGCCCGCTTCGAGGCGTGCTTTCACCTCTTTGGCTGCGTCTACCACCCGCGCGAAGTCTACTTCGGGCGAGGGATCGAGATCGAACACGAGGCGTCCCGGGGTCTCCGGTTTTCCTGGCGCACAGTTCCATGGATGGAATTCCAGACCGCCGCTTTGCGCCGCAGCGACCAGCGCCTCGATGCGATCGAACTGGAGGTACGGCTGGCGATCGCCGGACACCTTGGTAAGCGTGAACAGGTGCGAGGCGCCGGCCATCGCGTGGCGCTGGAAGAAGTGCTGGCCGTCGATGCCGTCGGGTGCGCGGACCAGAGAGCAGGGGCGCCCGGCCACATGCGGCAGCATCCACTCGCCGACGGCGTCGAAGTATGCCGCCAGATCGCGCTTGGTGACCGGGTCTTCGTCGCCCGTCGCCGGCCACAGCGTCTTGGTCGGCTTCGAGATGGTGACACCGCGCACGCTGACGCTTCCGGCCGACACGGCAGGAGCGGGGATGGCGAGATCTGTTTTCGCAGGTTTCGCAGGCCGCTCCGCCACCACTTCGTCGGCGGGTTTGTCGCGCCGCAAGCCTTTGAACGCGCCCTGCCGCACCATGCCGGCGCCAGTCCAGCCGGCGAATTCGATTTCGGCCACAAGATCGGGCTTCACCCAGTGCACCGCTTCTCCGCGGCGCGCGCCGGCTTCGTCGTGCGCCGCGAACGGGCTTGTCTTGCGTGCGCGTTTTTCAAGGTCGGGCATAAGCGCGTGCACCTTTGCCTGCGAGAAGCCCGTGCCGACGCGTCCGGTATAGACGAGATGGTCACCGCGATGCGTGCCGATCAGCAGCGAGCGGAACCGCCCACTCTCGCTCGACCATCCGCCGATGACCACTTCATGCCCGGCGCGGCATTTCGCTTTCGTCCAGGTATCGCTCCGCCCGGAATGATACGGTGCGTTTAGCCGCTTGGAGACGATGCCCTCCAGCGACATCCGGCACGCAGCGCTCAACACGGCCTCGCCGGGAGAAATAAAATGGTCCGCGTAACGAAGCAGCGCGCCGCGCCGCGCCGCCGCCAGGATGGCTTTCAACCGGTCCTTGCGTTCCGAAAGGGGACGCTCCCGAAGGTCCTCACCTTCGTGAAACAACAGATCGAACGCGAAGAAAACGAGATTGCCGGTGTCGATGTCGGAGAGTGCGGCCTGCAACGCCGCGAAGTCGGTCACGCCGTCCTTGTCGAGCGCGACCACTTCGCCGTCCACCAGCGCGTCGGGCAGTTTCGCAGCGGCGGCCGCGAGCACCGGGAAGGTCGCCGACCAGTCCAGTCCCGTGCGCGTGCGCAGCGAAGCGGCG
>JANNVF010000266.1:0-8341 GCA_031414315.1 Hyphomonadaceae bacterium
GCGCCAAACAGCTCCTGGGTGAGCTTCAGCATGCGCGGTTCGTCGGACTCCGGAACTCCCAGAATGTCCATAATGACGCGCAACGGATACCAGACCGCAACATCATTGACGAAATCACAACTGCCACCCTTGTCGGCCATCCGATCGACATAAATCTTGGCCAGCTCCCGAAGCCGCGGTTCCAGCTTGCGCAAGTTCTGAGGCAGAAACCAGGATTGTGTCAGCATTCGGTACTTCGGATGCTCCGGCGGATCCATCTGCACAAGTGACTTTACCAGATGGGGAGTACCGGTGAGTTTCATCACCTGCGCAGTCGCTGCAATGTTCGTAAACGTCGTGGACTTTGCACCGTTCAGAAACAAGACATTCTGTCTGCTGATCTCCTGAATGTCCGCATGCTTGGTGACAGCCCAGAAAGGCTCGCAACCCTCAACCTCGGCTATGGCGAGCGGATACTTCGCCCGCAACTGGGTAAAAGTTCCATGCAGGCGATCAGGGTCAGCGTGCGAAAACGGATCGACAATGTTGAAGGCCAAATCAGTGGGGATACGAGGGGCTGTCATAAGGTTCAACGCCCCGTGGGCAGTTTGTTGAATGGAATGTCTTTGTCCACCCGAATGTCAGCCGGCAGTCCCAGCACTCGCTCTGCAATGATGTTTTTCAAAATTTCATCTGTTCCACCAGCGATGCGCAGGCCCGGCGCCCACATGAACGCCTGCTGGAACGCAGCCTCCATGGGCGCCAGTTCACTGTCGGTGATGATGCCGTAGTGGTCCTGCGCTTCGATCGCGGCGTTGGCGATGTCCTGCATCTGGTTGGCGTTGATGATCTTGCCGATCGACGATTCCGGGCCCGGCGTCTGGCCCTTCGAAAGCGCGGTCATCGTGCGGTATTTGCCGAGCTTGTAGCCCTCCGCGCGCACGAACCAGTCGGCGAGCGCGGAGCGGAACGCGCCGTCCTGCGCGAGCGAGCCGCCCGACGCCGTCGTCGTGTTGCGCGCCATTTCGAGGATTTCCTTGTAGTCTGGCCCCGAGGAGCCGCCGACAGCAAGGCGTTCGTTCATCAGCGTGACGAGCGCTACGTTCCAGCCCGCGCCTTCCTTGCCCAGCATCTGGCTGTGCGGAATGCGCACGTCGGTGAAATACACTTCATTGAAGTTGGAGCCGCCCGACATCTGGTGGATCGGGCGGACCTCGACACCTTTGCTCTTCATGTCGAGGAAGAACATGGTGAGGCCCTTGTGCTTGGCCACATCCGGGTTCGTGCGCACGAGCAGGATGCCGTAGTCGGAATAGTGCGCGCCCGAGGTCCACACCTTCTGGCCGTTGACGACCCATTCGTCGCCCTCGCGCACGGCTTTCGTCTTGAGGCCCGCGACGTCCGATCCCGCGCCGGGTTCAGAGAACAGCTGGCACCAGATCTCGTCGCCGCGCAGCGCGGGCGCGACAAAGCGTTGCTTGTACTCTTCGGTGGTGAACGCGATCACGGTCGGGATGCACATGCCGAGGCCGATGGCGAACGGCCCGGCAGGCGCGTCGAACTTGGCTTCCTCCTGGCCGAAGATCACCGAGAAGATCGGCGCGAGGCCCTGGCCGCCCTGCTCCTTGGCCCACGTGATGCCGGTGAAGCCGGCCTCGTTCTTGGCCTTCTGGTAGGCCTTCGCGGACTTCAGATAGTCCGCGTCCGTGAGCGTGCGCGCGACGCCCGCCTCTTCGTTGCTCTTGGGCTTCACGGTCTTCTTCAGGAACGCCTGCGCCTTGGTGCGGAACGCGGCTTCTTCCGGGCTGTCGTTGAAGTCCATGGTCGTTTCCTCCGTCAGTTCAATTCAAGTTCCAAACGTCCGCGCTCCGGCAACGCCGCCCATGCTTCCGCAAGGCGGTCGATCTCGGCGCGGATCGATTCAATGTCTGCGACGTCGAGCGAAAACGGGGCATCGCCCCGCGCCGCGCAGGTGGTGTGGAACAGCGCGATGACGTCAGCTGGATCGGGACGCCCGCTCCAGCTGTCGGCCTGCATGGTTTCCACAAGGCGCTCCACCGCGTCGCTGTTCGCCTCAGGCGTCATGCGAAAGCCGGCCCCTTCGCCCGCAGCGGCGCGGTGCGCGAAGCCGCGTTTGCCGATGACGGTTTCGACCGCGTAGTGGAACATGTCGTGCGGGATCGGCCGCTGCTTCGGGCACGGAATCTCTTCCAGCACGCCGCCCCGCTCCACGAGCATCGCGTCGTACTTGCCGGTCCGTTTCTCGAAGATGAGCTTCGCGCTCACTTTGCCTTTTCCTTCTGAGCTGCCTCTGTGGTTAGCTCGTGTTCATATTCCATTGCGTACCCAGCGTTTGGATGGGCTCTCTTCAGGCGCACAAAAACGGGATGATCATCAAGGTCATTCAAGTAACGCACGATCACGTAACACTTGTACGCGTACATTTCCAATTCGGCTCCATGCACTTTTCGCCCGATCCTCGTCTCCTCCTCCTTAGCATCAGTTTCGGACTGCACGTCAGCAACGGTGTATATGTGGTTCTTGAGCCGAAAGAGCGCCATTACATCGTGATAGCTTACAAAGCCGCGCGCGCTGACAAACAAAGTCAAACACCGAGCCACTTCCGAGCGGAAAGTATCAAACGCTATGTCAACCGACAGAATGTCGATGATCCGCCAATCCTTTGAGCGATCTGATGGATCCAGCTCCACGATCTGAGATTTGCGATTCTCAATTGCGTCCATCAACGCGACACCGGAAGCCATTGCCGCCCTGTGCGCCTCGTGAAATTGCTGCGCACTTTGCATCGCTCGCTGCTGCGATGACTGCCACATGGCCCTGGGTATTGCGATCACCGCGAACAGAACACCTACGAGAGCGGATACTCCGCCGGCAATCTGACTTAGGTTGGCTAGAGTATCGATCGAAAGTCCTTCCATCTTAGCCCCCGCCCACTGTCTGGCTCACGCCGCGTTCCGCCGCTCCAGCCGCTGCACCAGCTTTTCCTTCCACACCGGCAGCGCGCCCGCCTGCACCGCGAGCAGCTTGGCGCGGCGATAGAACAGGTGGCAGTCCACGTCCCAGGTGAAGCCCATGCCGCCGTGCGTCTGGATGTTTTCCTTCGACGCGAGGTGATAGGCCTCGATGCCAGCCACGCGCGCGGCGGCGGCGGCGATCGACAGTTCGCTCGCATCCGTCGAAAGCGCCCAGGCGCCGTAGTAGGCGTTGGAGCGCGCCACTTCCAAGGCGACGTACATGTCGGCGAGCTTGTGCTTGATGGCCTGGAACGAGGCGATCTGGCGGGAGAACGCGTAGCGGTTCTTGGCGAAGTCCACCGCCATGTCGAGACACGCCTGCGATCCGCCGATCTGTTCGAACGCGATCAGCACCGCGGCGCGGTCCAGCACCTGCTCGGCCAGCGCCCAACCCTGTCCTGCGGGACCGATGCGCTCGCCCTTGGCCTTGTCGAACGTGAGGCGCGCGTGGCCGCGCGAGGGGTCCATGGTCTTCAACGTCTCGCGCTTCACGCCGGGCTGGTTGAGATCGACCAGCACCAGCGAGGCGCCGGAGCCTTCCCTGGCGACGACGACGGCATGCGTGGCGCAGTCCCCATCGGTTACCGGCAGCTTGACGCCAGAAAGCGTCGCCCCGTCGAACGCGCACTTGAGCGAGGACGCCGTCGGCGCGCCGGGGCCCTCCGAGGACGCGAAGCAGCCGATCAGGCTGCCGTCGACCACTTTCGGGAGCAGCGCCGCCTTCTGCGCGTCCGACCCGGCCAGCAGCACCGCCTCGGTGAAAAAGTAGATCGTGGAGGCGTACGGGATCGGCGCGATGGCGCGGCCCATTTCCTCCGCGAGCACGCAGAGCTCGAGACCGCCGAGGCCGAGCCCGCCGTGTTCCTCCGGGATGGCCACGCCCAGCCAGCCGAGGTCGGCGACACCCTTCCAGAGCGCCTTGTCGAAGGAGACGTCGGCATGCTCCAGCACGCCCCGCACCGCCTTGGTGCTGGACTTGTCGGCCAGGAACTTGCGCGCCTGGTCTTTCAGCTCTTTCTGGTCGTCGCTGAAGTCAAAGTTCACGGGTCGTTCCTCCGGGCTGTTTTGCGGGCACCATACCCGTTGCACGGGGCGGCGAAAGACTAACGCGGCGTAAACGATCCGGCCCCCGGGGCAGGCAAATTCACGGAACCTCAAGGTCCCTGTGGCATGACTTCCGGGAAACCTCGGAGTCTCCCATGGCCAAGGCCCTCTTTCACAAGGGACAGCGCGTCTTCGTGAAGTCCATCGGCACGTGGGCCAATATCGAGGCCGTGCTGCCGCAGTGGGTCAAAGGCTGCGACGAGCCCCTCAAGGTCTTCTACGACGTCGGCCTCGGCCGGGAATTCGCCGCGCACGAAATGGTCGGCGAGGAGCAGAAGCGCACCCGCAAGTTCGACGACGACATCGAGAACTGGCGCATCATGCGCCTGCGCTGCCACTGGGAATTCGACGGGGCCTTCGCCGAAGACGCGCGCAAGGGCACCTTCCCGGTCGTGATGACCGACCAGCTCGACTGGGGCGGCTGGCGGGTGCCCAAGGCCGAATACGACCGCGACCCCGACCGGATCGAGTTCCAGGCCCGGATCATGGCCAACGGCCTGCGCCTCATGCGCGTGGCGCGGGAACTGGCGCTGTTCGCGGAAGAGCACGTGAACCTGCCGCCGGCGCTGGCGGAACTGGCCGCGCGCGCCGACGACATCATGCGCGAAGTCCACCACGACCCCGCCTCCGCGCCGACGCAGGCGATCGCTGCCGAATAACTACGCCGGACGCCACACCCGGTATTCGACGCCGGGCGCCGCGATGCGGCCCTCGCCGATGAAGAACGTGGTGTTCAGCCACGCATAGCGTGGATCGCCGGTCTCGATGCGCGGGTTGGTGTAGAAGTGCTGGTCGGCGAAGTCGGTGTCCTTGCCCGCCGCGGTCGCGCCGGTCACCGCCGCGTTCATTTCCAGCAGGCCGAAATACTGCACATAGAGAAATGCGCCGTCGTGCGTTTCCACCTGCGCGCGCACATCGACGCGCAGGTAGCCGTCCGGCCCGATCAGCGCCCATTCGCCACCGCCCAGGATCTTGCCACGCACCCGGTCACCGATCACTTCTCCGCCATCGATCTCGTAGTACATCCGGGTGCCCGTCGGCACGGCCCCGACGGCGACAGGCGGCTTCAGCGTCGCGCGAAACGTCATTTCCTGCACAAGTTTCATGGCGTGTTCTCCCCCAGCCCTTCGGCTCACGGTCAGTTGAGCATGACACAGCTGTCACCGTCGAACGGAAAGTCCCACGCGGTTGATTTCGCGCCCGGACCGGCTCAAGTGAAGCCGCCTACGGGAGACCTACATGCGTGACGACGCCGCCGCCGCGATCCGGCTGTCCGACTACCGCCCCTGCGACTACGTGATCGACGAGATCGCGCTCGTGTTCGAGCTGGAGCCGAGCGCGACGCAGGTGCGCGCGACCTCCACGGTGAAGCGCACGGCGGGCGAGGCGCGGCCGCTGATCCTCGACGGCGCCGCGCTGACGCTGAAGCGGATCGCCATCGACGGCGCGGCGCTTTCCGCCGACGCCTACACGATCGAGCCCGAACGCCTGATCATCCACGCGCCGCCGGCCGCGTTCACGCTGGAGATCGACACGCAGATCAATCCGGCGGCGAACACCGCGCTGGAGGGATTGTATGTATCCGGCGGCCGGTTCTGCACGCAGTGCGAGGCCGAGGGCTTCCGCAAGATCACGTATGCGCTGGATCGCCCCGACGCGCTCTCGCGCTACACCGTGCGCATCGAGGCCGACAAGCAGCGCTACCCGACGCTCTTGTCCAACGGCGATCCCACCGAGGCGGGTGACATGTCGGGCGGGCGCCACTTCGCTGTCTGGCGCGATCCCCACCCCAAGCCCTGCTACCTCTTCGCGCTGGTCGCCGGCGCGTTCGACAGCATCGAGGACACGTTCACCACCACGTCCGGCCGCAAGGTGACGCTGGGCGTGCACGTCGACGACGGCGAGGCGCCGCGGGCGCGCTACGCCATGGGCGCGCTGAAGCGCTCGATGGCATGGGACGAGCGCGTGTTCCAGCGCGAGTACGATCTCGACGTGTTCAACATCGTGGCCGTGCGCGATTTCAATTTCGGCGCGATGGAGAACAAGGGTCTCAACATCTTCAACGCTGCCTACGTGCTGGCCGATCCGGAAACCGCCACGGACGCGGACTTCGAGGCCATCGA
This sequence comes from Hyphomonadaceae bacterium, assembly GCA_031414315.1. Lineage (GTDB taxonomy): Bacteria > Pseudomonadota > Alphaproteobacteria > Caulobacterales > Aquidulcibacteraceae > VFBF01. Next base: position 6,242 of record JANNVF010000266.1, read on the forward strand.
GGGCGTCGTCGCGCACGAGTACTTCCACAACTGGACCGGCAACCGCATCACCCTGCGCGACTGGTTCCAGCTCTGCCTGAAGGAAGGCCTCACGGTCTATCGCGACCAGGAATTCTCCGCCGACGAGCGCTCCCGCGCGGTCAAGCGCATCAAGGACGTGAAGACGCTGCGCGCGCGGCAGTTCCCGGAAGACGGCGGCCCGCTGGCCCACCCCGCGCGGCCCTCGCAGTACGTCAAGATCGACAATTTCTATACCGCCACCGTCTACGAGAAAGGCGCGGAAATCATCCGCGTGCTGAAGGCGCTGATCGGCGATGACGCGTTCGCGCGTGGCATGCAGCTGTACTTCACGCGCTGCGATGGAACAGCGGCGACGCTGGAAGAGTTTGTGGCGTGCTTTGCCGAAACCAGTGGTCGCGACCTGTCCCAGTTCATGCAATGGTACGGACAGGCGGGCACGCCGCGCGTGGTGGCGCGCGGCGCCTACGATGCGGCGGCGCAGACCTATACACTGACGCTCTCGCAATCGACGCCGCCCACGCCTGGACAGACCGACAAGGGCGCGCTGCCCATTCCGCTCACCGTCGGCTTCGTCAACACCAACGGCATCGAGCTCGCCGCGCGCCTTGCCGGCGATCAGGTCGCGCAAGTCGAACACAGGATCGTGCTGGACCGCGCCTCCCATTCGTTCGTGTTCGACCATATGCCGTTGGCGCCGACGCCGGCGCTGCTGCGCGGGTTTTGCGCGCCGGTAATCCTCGACGACGGCCTCGACGTCGACGCGCGGCTCGCGCAGATGACGCACGATCCCGACGCATTCACGCGCTGGGAAGCCGGCCAGAAACTGATGCGCGAGGCGATCTTCGCGGCCGAACGCGGCAAGCCCGAAACTGGCCCCGATCTCGACCGCCTCGCCGCAGCCCTCGGGCGCGAACTCGACCGTGCGCAGGAAGACGCGGCGTTCGCAGCCCTGGCGCTGCGCGCGCCCGACCTCGCCGATCTCCTGCAGCACACCGAGACACCCGATCCCGAACGCCTGCACGCCGCGCGCGACAGTGTGCGCCGCCACATCGCCACCGCGCTCGCGGCGCGTCTTGAATCCATCGCCGAAGCCCGCAGCGAAACGCCGTTCTCCCCCGACGCCACGCAGGCGGGCACGCGCGCGCTGAAGACTGTGGCGCTTGATCTGCTGGCGTCGCTCGGTGAGGCGCAGGCGCCGCGCATCGCCGCCGCCTTCGACACCGCCGGCAACATGACCGAGCGCATGGGCGCCTTGGAAGCGCTGGGCCAGATCGACGGCGACGCATTCGACACGGCGCTCGCCGCGTTCATCGATCGCTGGCGCGACAGCCCGCTGGTTGTGGATAAGTGGTTCTCCGTACAGGCCGCCGCGCCGCGCGCCGACGCCGCCCAGCGCGTGCGCAAGCTCAAGGCGCATCCGCTGTTCACGATCCGCAACCCCAACCGCGCCCGGGCGCTCATCGCGGCGTTCGCCATGCGCAACCTGCGCGCGTTCCACGCCGCCGACGGTTCGGGCTACGCATTCCTGGCCGAAGGCGTGCAGGAAGCCGACACGCTCAACCCCGCGCTCGCCGCGCGCCTGCTGACGCCGTTTGAGTCCTGGCGGCGCTTCGACGCCGAGCGTCAGGCCAAGGCGCGCACCGTCCTGGAGCAGCTCGCCGCGACATCGACCCTGTCGAAGAATGCACAGGAAATGGTGGCCCGCACCCTGGGGTAACGCGCCGCAGCCCGGCGCTGCCAAGCTTCCACGTCCGCTTACCCTTCGTTAGAGTTTTCAGAGTGATTCGACCGGAGCAATTCGGAAGACTTGGCTCACGGCAATCGCTCGGGGAATAGTTGCGTGACCGCAAGGGCTCAGTCAGCGAACACGGCACGACCAAACGGCGCCGCCGCGTCGCGCTCGCTGGCGATCCTTGTGCCGATGCTGCTGGTCGCGTTCGTGCTGGCGCTGCTGGTGCAGGCCGACGCGCAACGCCGCCAGGCGTTGAACGAGACGATCAACGATCGCCGTCACGCCGCCGCCATCGCCGCCGAACAGGCCAACGCATCGATGGTGCACGCGTGGGGGGCGCTCGCGGG
>JANNVF010000267.1:0-2604 GCA_031414315.1 Hyphomonadaceae bacterium
CGGCCGGTGAACTCCTCGATCGTGGAGAATACGCTCTCGTTCCTGTTGTTCACGCTGCAATTGATCGCGTTCCTACTCATCGGCGGCTTTGGCACGACGGTCTTCGCGATGATCATGGGCATGACGCTGCTCGACTTCACCGCCGGGGCCATGGTGATGATCTACTCCGCACGGCGCGACGTTCAGTACAACGTAGCGGCGTAGCTACTTCTTCTGCTTCGCCAGCGGGTGCTTGGTGTGCACGAGTTCTCGCAACCGCCCCTCTGCCACGTGCGTGTATATTTGCGTGGTGGCGATGTCGGCATGGCCGAGCAGGATCTGTACGGTGCGCAGATCGGCGCCGTTCTCCACCAGGTGAGTCGCGAACGCGTGGCGCAGCACGTGTGGCGTGACACTCGCGGGATCGACCCCGGCGCGCTGGGCGCAGCTCTCCAGAATCTGGTTGATGCGTTGGCGCGAGAGTCGGCCGTCCGCTGACGTCGCCGACGGAAACAACCACCGGGCAGCGCGGTCGCGTGCTGGTTGCTGCTTCGGCAGCAGGGTTTCACGCACGGTGAGATAGCTACGCAACGCCGCGAGCGCACGGTCATGCAATGGCGCCACGCGCTCCTTGCCGCCCTTGCCGACCACCACGACGAACCCGACGCCCGGTTTCGGTGCGGCGCGCAGCGGCAGCTCCACCAGTTCGCTCACCCGCAGGCCAGACGCATAGAGAATTTCCACAATCGCGCGGTCGCGCACCGACGTCGCCGGGTCGTGGCTTGCGGCAGCCGCGATCAGCGCTTCGATCTGTTGCAGGGACAGCGTTTTCGGCAGGCGCCGGGCGCGACGGGGGCGCTCCAGACGCGCGCTCGGATCATCGGCGCGAATGTTTTCCAGCAACAGGAAGCGATAGAACTGGCGCAGCGCAGAGATGCGGCGCGCCGACGTGGCCGGCGCCAGGCCGCGCTGCGTGAGGCCAGCGACGTAGCGCTCCAGCTGGTCGGCGCTCGCCGCCTTCATGGTGACGCCCCGCTGTGCGAGCGTCTCGGCGGCATCATTCAGGTCGTGTTCGTAGGCCAGCAATGTGTTGCGGCGCGCGCCGCGCTCGGCCGACTGCATTTCCAGAAACGCTTCCACGAGCCCGGAATCGGCGGTGTTCACCGCGCTTGTCCGGCGATCACCGCCTCGATGGCGATGACCCGCGCCGCTTCGCTCAGGCCGACCGCACGCAAGGCTGCGATCAGCTGCACGAGCGCGCCCGCGTCCAGCGACTCCGCGCCGTCACCCAGCGCGAGCGCGGCGTAGATCGCTGTCTCGCCGGCGGCGCGCCGCTCTGCAGCGGTGGTGAGCTGCGCCATCAGTGCGGGATCGGGCTTGCGTCCGACCGCTGGAATGTTGCGGGTGATGTGCTCCTGCGCCGGTGTGCCGACGGGCAGGTCGAGCGCGTTCAGCAGCATGAGATCGCGCGTGATGAGCCCGCCCGTGCGTGGCGCTGCGGTCTCGATGCGCCGGTCCGCTGCGAAACGCGCGGTCTGTGGGTCGTTGCGCGAGATGGTCAGCGCGACGTCGAGAATGCCGAGGACAGCGGCGTCGGCGGCCACCGAATCGGCGATGCGTCGCCACGCGTGCGCCGCGCGGTAGTCGCCAATGGCGAGCATGGCGCGCGTGAACGTCGCGGCGGCGGGCGCCGTGCCGGGATCAAGCGGCAGGCGCGCGATGTCGCCCGCAAACAGGCGCGCATACGCGGCGAACTCGCCATGCGGCTTCGCGCGCTTCAACGCGCCTTCGATGGCGAGCGCCTGCGCGTAAGGGCCAGATGCGGCGTCGAAGTCCTTGACGGCCAGCCCCAGCGCCGAAGGCGTGCGTGATCCCGCGTCGGCGGCGCCAGCGGCGCGCGCGGTGTCCGGCGCGATCACGCCCTGGCGCAGCGCCTTCATGGCTGCCTGCACGCGCAGCACGGCGGGCGTGTCCTCGCTGCGCGCAACGATGGCGAGCGCGAACGCCGATGCATTGACCAGCGCGTTGGTGGGCGGCGGGCGGATCTTGCCGGCGATCGAGGCGGCGGCGTTGAGCGAGGTGTCGTAGCGCGCGACCGGCGGACGGGCGGGCGCAGCCCCGGTCATCACCGAGATCACGCTCTGGAACCACGCGTCGCCCGCGCCGGAACTGCGCGCCACTTCAAGCGCGAGATCGGCGCTTTCCTTCTCGCCCGCTTCCGCAAAGCACAAAGCCCGCAGGCGCAGCACGAACGGCGGCGGCGTGTCTGGCTGGATGGTCTCGGCGCGTCGGCACGCGTCGCGCAGACGACCGCGCGCCAGGTCGGCCTGCGTGGCGTACAGCGCAATGCCGGGATCGCGCTTGGCTTCACCCGAGCCCGACGCCATGGAGACGATTTCGTCGGCGGCGCCGATCCGCGCCAGTGTCTCGAAGCGCTTGCGCGCGGCGACAACGGCGTCTCCGGGGGGCGCCTCGGCAGGTGACAGCAGTGTCTGTCGCACGATCCGCATCGCGGCCGGCGAACCGGGCGCCGCAGGGACGCGATCGAACAGGGCGCTCAGCGCAACGGGGTCACTCTGGCGCCAGAGTGTGCGTGGAAATGTGGTTTCGCCGCGCGCGAGGCCG
>JANNVF010000268.1:0-1705 GCA_031414315.1 Hyphomonadaceae bacterium
CTCATTGGACTTACGTGGAAGTCACCCTGGATTACTGGATATTGGCCGCACACAACGGCGCCAACGGCGCCACCTTGATTCAGGCTGACATCCCTCGCTCCCTCAAGACGAAAATCACTTACCTCAAAAGAGCCCACAAGGAACTTCCGCCCCTGATCCCGCTTGCCGCTGAGGCCGGCGAAGTTATTGCCGAGATTCACCGGCTCAAGGAAAAGCGCCATGACATTATCCATGGCTATGTTGAGTCTCAGGCGACAACGCTGATCGAGTCTGAGAAACTTCAATACATCCGTCACCGCCCCGATGGCGCGCGCATCCGCGAAGAGGTGCGGGAATACTCATGGGAGGACCTCGCGCAGCTTGAGGTCGACATCATCGCCCTCGCCAAGCGAGCCAACGCCCTCACCGCGAGGGTTATTGAAGTGATCGACGATCCGCAGAATAGCGGAGGCTAACTCACGGTTTGTCATACTGAGGCGACCCTGCTCCCACGCGCCAATGACCGCCTCAACGCGGCCCAGCAAGTCCTTCGGAGTCGTGCGCGCGCACATGCGCGCAAAGGAATAGGAATTAGTTCAGCCAGTCAATTCATCTTTGGAACCACAAACGCTATGCGGCCCATGGCTTACCCCCAGATTTCGGGCGTGTGGCGCGAAGTATATAATTAGGACAATATTCCTAGTACATTCTCCCATCGCTTCCGCAAGGAGGGCGACCAAGGCCAGGTCGATGCCAAGGCGCGGGGGCGGGACGGACGAGCGTGGCAAGGCTGCGGGAAGAGCGGGGTCGCCTCGCTTAACCGGCCGGAGGGAGTACCCGTTTCGGGGAAACGTCCGGCGTTCAGCGGTCCGGGACCTCCACCGACAGGAGGCCCGCACGTCGCCGGCATGTCTGCCTCGGGATGAAGAGTCCCGTCGTGGGCGGCTGGCGGAAAACGTCCGCCGGGGACGCGGCCAGGTCGCGATTTTCCCACCTTTGCCGTCGCAAGACGGCCGCGCGGCGACGCCGCGTCCCCCGCCCTCCGGGGCATCGTGCAGCGAACCCGCATCGGCGGACGATGACGCACGCCCGCACGCACCACGCCACGCAAGGAAACCCCCATGACCGTCATCGAAGTCACCGAACAGGCGCACCGGGATGCGCTCGCCGCCTATCGCCGCTGCCTGCGCGCCGGCGACCTCGCCCGGGCCGAGCGCTGGCTGCGCTGCGCCGAACGCCACTACCGGCTCAAGGAGCACGCGCGCCGCGACGCCGAGGAGCGCGACCGCCACCGGCGCAAGGTCGACGCCTTTTACGCCGACGCCGCGCACAGGCTTGAGGAGGACCGCAAGTTCGCCCGCCAGGTGCGCGCCGCCCTGCACCGCAAGCGGCTGGCGGCGATCGAGGCCGGGACGCCGGCTGATGCAAACGGCTCGCAGCCGCTGGACTAGGGACCGGGCCCTTCCCACATGATATGAAGGGTTGAGCGACGGCCCCGCCACTGGCGGGCGCGCCGCGCACTGTAGCGGAGGTTTCCTTGTCCGACACGCCGGCTGTGCCACGTATGCAGATGCCCTCATCGGAGCCTGCCCCGACCGCCCCACCCGCACAGCTTCCCGTCGACGCCGAGGCGATCAAGCGCATCCGCGCCGAAATCCAGCTCGGCGACCGCGCGAAGATTTCCACCTACGGCGACCGCGCGCAGCGCGGCGTCACCGGCTACGCC
>JANNVF010000269.1:0-1632 GCA_031414315.1 Hyphomonadaceae bacterium
CCCATTCAATCGATTCCGGCAAAGCTGGATGAGCACGGTCCTGATCGAGCTTGCGCCATGACGGTGCGCATCGCCCAGATTTCGCAGCGCCATGGTCCCGGCAGGGGACGCGACTCGATCCTGCAGCTATAAGGCTTGCGCTCCCGCCAACGCTGGTTACGTCAGGGAGACATCAGCGTTCGCCCTTGGGAGACGCCTTTTGGGGAGCCGACTTTTCCGGTGAGCTGGGATCCCTATGCCGCCCTCGGTGTCGCCAGAACGGCGAGCCAGGACGAGATTCGCAGCGCCTACCGCAAGCTCGCCAAAGAGCTGCACCCTGACGTGCGCCCGCAGGACAAGGTCGCTGACGAGCGGTTCAAGCGCGTCACCGCCTCGTTCAACCTGCTGAGCGATTCCGCCCTGAAGGCGCGGTTCGATCGCGGCGAGATCGACGCAGACGGCAATGAAAAAGCGACATTCGGCTACCGGGGCGGCCCGGGCGCGGCGCACGCGCGCGGGTATTCCTCGGGCGCCGCAGACAGCGCGTTCGACCTCGGCGATATCTTTTCGGATCTGTTCGGCTCCTCGGCCGGCACGCGCACCACGTTTGGCAAGATGCGTGGGCGCGACATCCGGCTGCCGCTGGAAATCGATTTCGTCGATGCGATTCGGGGCGCGCGGCGTCGCGTCCAGCTGAGTGACGGACGCACGCTCGATGTGTCGGTGCCGCCCGGCGTGACGGAAGGCCAGGTGCTGCGCCTGAAGTCGCAAGGCGGCCCCGGCGTGCAGGGCGGCCCGCCCGGCGACGCGCTGGTGGAACTTCGAATCAAGCCGCACGCGCTGTTCCGCCGCGACGGCGACGACGTCCACATGGACCTGCAGATCTCGATCACCGAAGCCATCGAAGGCGCCAAGGTACAGGCGCCGACCGCCTCCGGACCGGTCACGCTGACGATCCCCGAGGGCGCCAATTCCGGCAAGGTGCTGCGGCTCAAGGGCAAGGGCGTCGGCGAACGGGGCGACCAGTTCGTGAGGCTCGTGGTGATGCTGCCTGAGGCGCCGGACGAAGAACTCAGGAAATTCGTGAAGAAGTGGGGCAAGCGGGACTATACGCCCCCGCGCCCGCCGCCTTGAGGCCCGCTGCGGGCAAACCGGCGCGGCGCGAAACCTGCAGCCGCGAAACCGCCGTGAAACATTCAGGCGGCATTCAGGGCGCTTCGCCTATCAAGCGATCATGATGTTCCGCATCCTCCTCACCACCCTCGCGGTCGTTGCGATGAGCGCCAGCCCGGCGCTCGCCCAGCGCGGTGATCGCGGCGGCCGGCCCGATCTCGGCTCCACGCTGTCGCCGCAGGAGGCGCGCGGCGCCGTCGAGCAGGGGCGTCACGTCCCGCTGCGGGAAATCATCGCGCAGATTCAGGGCCGGTATCCGGGCAGAATGCTGGGCGCCCAGCTCGAACGCGGGCAACCTTCCATCTACGTGATCGACTGGCTCACCCCCGACGGGCGCAAACTCACCATCCGGGCGAACGCGGAAAACGGCGCCATCCTCGGCGTGTCGGGAGGCTGACGGCCATGCGACTTCTCGTCGTCGAAGATGATCCCGATCTGCGCCGTCAGCTCGACAAGGCGCTGAGCGAAGCCGGCTACGCC
>JANNVF010000270.1:0-5289 GCA_031414315.1 Hyphomonadaceae bacterium
CGCTCCAACGTCGGCAAGTCGAGCCTCGTCAACGCGCTGACCAACCGCCACGGCCTCGCGCGCGTGTTCCTGCTGATCGATGCGCGCCACGGCGTGAAGGAGAACGACGCGGCCGTGATGGACATGCTGGATGAAGCGGCAGTGGTCTATCAGGTCGTGCTGACCAAGACCGACAAACTCACCAACACGGCGCGCGCCACGCTCGTCGATGCGACGGAAGCCACACTGAAGAAACGGCCCGCCGCACACCCGGTGATCCTGCCGGTGTCGGCGCATGATCTCGTGGGAATACCGGAGCTGCGCGCGGAGATTGTCGGGCTGCTGGGCTGAGCGCCCACTGGGCGGACGAGCAGAGCCCAAGCCGCCATGGAGTGCTGAACGCGGCGCCGTCGGGAGCGCGCCCTTACAGGCCGTCCATCCTCCAGGCGCGGGCCGCGACCGCGCTTACTTTTTTTGAATGTGTGGGCCAGCGTACCGACTGACGTGCGAACACGTGCGCTTTTGGCCGGGCGCGAGGTCAAAGTCATGTCGCCACATCAAATTGCCTCCCTGGGTCCGGAATTGCTGCCGTGGGCGCACGAGCACACGAAGGATCTGAACGAGGCGCACTACCTTGTTCATCAGGTCGTCGCCGGGCTGACGCGGGAGATCAGGTCGGACTCGGTTGGACTCGCCGAGGCCAGAGCGATGATGGCGACGGTGGCGCAGAAACACGGTTTTTCGGGCCGTATCGTCTAAGTTGCTGGGCCAGTGGGCTGGGCCAGCGGGCGGAACCCGCCCATAGGGCGTGTGGCCCACATTGCGGGGATTGCGCCCGGCGCTATCCACGACGCTGCGTCCCCGCGCCTCAAGGCGCGCAAGCGGATCGCGAAAATCGCGCCCCGCCAATCCGGCGGGGTTTCGCGCGGCGGTAAACTCCGCGCATGAAACACACACGCGAAACCGACGACGACTATATCGCCCGTGTCTTTTCCCCCGCCGATGGCTGGGCGATCGTGGCGCATGCGCTCACGCGGTTCGCCGCGACGTTCGGCGGCCACGATGCGCTGGCGCGCAATCGCAGCCTCGCGGGTGAGACCGTGCGCGCAATGCTGACGCAGTGGCTGGCGCCGCTGGAGCAGTTTGCGCGCAAGCTGCTGTTCGTGATGGCGTGGGCGCTGGAGGTGACGGCGAAGGAAACTGCGCCGAAGCGGACGGCGCCGCCGCCGCGTGAAGAAGCAGACGTGGCCGGCGCGCCGTGCGCATCGCACACCGATGATCCGCAAACCTGGCGCGTGACCTTTCGCGTGCAGCCGCCTGCGCACGGCGTCCGCGCACACCCCTCGGCGCACGTCTGGCGCCATCGCGGCGAGGTCGAGCGCGACATCGGCTACTGGCTCGTCGACCGCTATATCGAGATGGAGGCGCGCACGGCGCGCCGCGCCGCACACGGTCCCTACTTTTTGCGCGCCGACCAGTTCACCCGCCGCGCCGATTACGACGCAGAGGCGCGCAACGCGCAGCGCTCCGCCGTGCGCCCGCTGCAACGCCAAGACGGCTTCCCGCTCGCGCGCCGCATCGAGGCGCTGCTGCGCCTGCTCGCCGATCCGGCGGCGAAGGCGGTCAGCCTCGCGCAGCGCCTGCAGCGCGCGACCCGCGCTCTCCGAGATAGATGCGTCGCTGCGTTCGCCATCCCGCACGACCACGCGAAAGGCGGACCGTGTCGCGCCGGGCTCTGCCTCGTCGACCGGCTGATTGCGCGGGCGCTGAGGGCGCCAAGCGACACGAGCTGAACACGCGCCTCGCCGAATCTCGATCCATCCTGCATCGCCCGCGATCCGGGACGATGACGCGTGGCCGCCGCGCTGCTAGAGCTTCATGCAACCAAGGGAGAGAAACGATGGGCCGCGTTGCAGGGAAAAAAGCGTTCATCACGGGCGCCGCACAGGGGCTGGGCGAAGCGACGGCGCGGATGCTCGCGCGCGAAGGCGCCAGCGTCGCGCTCTCCGATCTGCAGCTCGACAAGGTGAAAGCCGTGGCCGCATCGATCAACGCGGAAGGCGGCCCAGGCAAAGCCTTCGCCTACGCCCACGACGTGCGCGATCCGCAGCGCTGGCAGGATGTGCTGACCGAAGCCAACGCCGCGATGGGCGGGCTCAACATTCTCGTCAACAACGCCGGCATCGGCGGCGGCGGCACGGTGGAGGAAGAGACCTTCGAGAACTGGAAGAAGGTGCAGGAAGTCGATCTCGACAGCGTCTTCCTCGGCTGCAAGTACGCGATGCCGCTGATCCGCGCGTCCGGCATTCCGGGCGCGATCGTGAACATCTCCTCGATCGCCGGCCTCATCGCCTCGCATAACTATGCGTCCTACAACGCCGCGAAGGCCGGGGTCTGGCTGCTGTCGAAATCGGTGGCTCTGCACGGCGCCCGGATGACCCCGCAGATCCGCTGCAACTCGGTGCACCCGACGTTCATCGATACCCCGATCCTCGATCCGCTCAAGGCGCGGCTCGGCGCGGAGGAAGCCAGCGCGAAACTGGCCCGGCAGGTGCCCCTGAGGCGGCTCGGCAAGCCCGACGACGTGGCCTACATGGTGCTGTTCCTCGCCTGCGATGAATCGAACTTTGTCACGGGCGCGGAGTTCAAGGTGGACGGCGGCATTTCCGCCATGTGAGGCAGCGCCTATATTCCGGTGAGTGGAGACCACGATGCAGGGCCCAAAATGCAGGTAAATGTTCGCTGGATCGCCTTCGGGGTCGTGGCCCTCGTGGTGGCGGGATTTCTCTTCCTGGTCGCGCCGCAGACGATGCCGGGCGCGGCGATCGCGGAACGGCGCCAGGCCGAGAAGATCGCGCAGTCAAAGGTGATCGACTGCACGCTCAACCCGGCGTTCGAGAAGTTTCGCGGCTTCGGCTCGGACTGGCAGTTCCTGCGCAACACCGCCACCGAAGACAAGATCGACTTCAACCCGTTCAGCATCGCCTGCAATCCGGCTAACGGCCAGCGCGATGTCTGGGTGCAGATCACCCACAAGCGCGGCGATCAGAAGAAGGTCGAGGACGCGCAGACGATCCAGACCATCAATTTCACCCGCGAACGCTATCGCTACCGCATCGACTGCGTGGGCCGGCGGTTCGCGCTGATGGAGCAGCAGTGGATGGGCGACGGCCCTGACGAGGTGGCGCATGGGCAGCGGATGGCCGACGGCGCGGAAGGCGATCTGCGGAGCATCGAGGCCGGCGGCATCGGCGACGCGCTGATCGGGCCTACGTGCAGCACCGGCCGACTCTAACGCCGTTCGGTGATCATCACGTTGACGATCAGCACCTGCACGCCGGGCGTGCCCATCGCGCGATTGGCGGCGGTCTGCGCCATGACCGAGAGCTGATCGGGATCCGGCGCGGCGCCGGGGCGCACGCGGGTCAGCGCGTAGTCGGCGACGGTGGCGCGCAGCGAATCCATCAGCCGCGGCCGCATAGCGATGGCGCGGGTGCGCAGGCGGGCGTCGGGAATGTCGAGGCCGAAATCCACCGCCAGCATGCCGCCGATGGCGCGGCCGGCCGGGGTGGCGGCGTTGATCGTCGGCAGCGGCACGTAGGACACCGCGCTGGTCAGGCGTGTGGAGCCCTTCCCCGCATCGGTCTGTGGCGCCGAGCCGCCCTCTGCGAAAGCGGCGGGGCTGCACAGGACGAGGCATACGGCGGCGGCGATGAGATGGCGTGACATGGCTGCGTTCTGCGCCCGGTCGGCTAACGCATCGTGAACGCGTCAGGGTTTGCGGCGCGCAGCGCCGAGCGGACCCACGTCGCCTTCGAACATCTGGCGCAGATCGACGGTAGAGCGCGAGCCGAGGTCGTCGAAATGCGCGTCGATCCACGCCGCACAGGAGGTGCGGCCGATGTCGAACAGCGACTGGAAAAAATCCATGTCGGTGTTCAACTTGGCGCCGACGCCAAGCGGCAGCAGGGCCGCGTCGTCGCTGACCACGTGGATCAGCATGCGCTTGTAGTGGCTGTCATCGAGGCGGCCGGCATCGAGCAGGCGGGCGACGAAATCGATGGCGCGCAGTTCGCCCTGCAAGCTGGCGTTGAAGGTGATCTCGTTGACGCGCGCCGCGATATCCAGCGCGCTGCGTGGCGCACCGGGGCGTTCGATCGGGTTGATCTGCACGATCAGGATGTCCTGCGACCGTGGATTATCGAACAGCGGGAAGAGCGGCGGGTTGCCCATGAAACCACCGTCCCAGAAATGATCGCCGTTGATCTCCACGGCCTGGAACATCTGCGGCAGGCACGCCGATGCAAGCACGTGGCGCGCGGTCATCTCGGCGTTGGTGAAGATGCGGACGCGGCCGGTCTCGACATGGGTGGCGGCGACGTAGAGTTGAATCGTGCGACAACTCTGGACGCGATCGAACTGAACAAGCTCCTCCAGCAGATCGCCAACAGGATTGAGATTGAGCGGGTTGGTGTCGTACGGGCTCGACGCGCTCGCCAATGCGCTCCACCAGGCGGTCCACGGCGCAGTGATCGCGTCGCCCCACGGCCCCATCGACGATTGCAGCATCGCCAGCAGCGGCGTGCGCCGGTACGGATTGGACTCGCCTGCCCGCGCGATGCCTTCCCAGAATCTGCGCAGCGATTTCCGCGCGCCCTCCGCGCCGCCCTCGACCATCCCGTCGCACAACACCACCGCATTCATCGCGCCGGCGGATGCGCCGGAGATGGCTTCGATGTCGAGCCGCTCGTCCTCTAGAATTCGGTCGAGGACACCCCACGTATAGGCCCCGAGTGCGCCGCCGCCCTGCAGCGCGAGGTTGATGCGTTTCGGTTTCGCAGCGGTCACCGCAGTGCGCTCACTGCACCGTCCAGCCGCCGTCGAGCGAGATCGCTGCGCCGTTGAACTGGTTGGCCGCGTCCGTCGTCAGGAACACTGCCAGCGCAGCGATATCCTCGACCTTGACGAACTCCTTGGTCGGCTGGGCGGCGAGCAGCACATTGTTGATGACATCTTCACGGCTGATGCCGCGCGCCTTTGCGGTATCCTCGATCTGGCCTTCAACCAGCGGCGTCCAGACATAACCCGGGCACACCGCGTTGCAGGTGACACCGAACTGCGCGCCTTCCAGCCCGACGGTTTTGGTAAGACCCAAAACGCCGTGCTTGGCAGCGACATAGGCGCTCTTGTAGGGCGAGGCGATGAGGCCGTGAACCGAGGCTAAATTGATGATCCTGCCCCATCCGGCAGCTTTCATCGCGCCGAAAGCGGCGCGCGTGGTGTGGAAACTGGCCGAAAGGTTGAGCGCCT
>JANNVF010000271.1:0-3930 GCA_031414315.1 Hyphomonadaceae bacterium
GAACCGCGCATCGTTCAGCCGCGCGCTCAGCACCTTGGCGTTGCCGCGCGCGATCTCGGCGCCGCCGTCGCGCGCCTCCACGTTGGCCACGGTGATGAAGTGCGGCGCGAGCTTCTTCGTCTTAGGATCGCGCACCGCGAAATAGCGCTGGTGCGTGCGCATGGTGAGGCGGATGACTTCCCCCGGCAGGTCGAGAAACGCGGGGTCCATGTCCCCCATCACCACCACCGGCCACTCCGCGAGGCCCGCCACTTCTTCAAGAAGTCCCACGTCATCCACGAGTTCGAGGTTGCGCGCCTCGCACAGCGTCTTCGCTTCGCGCGCGATCAGCGTTTTGCGCTCCTCGCGGTCGAGCACGACGAAGTGCGCCTTCAGCGCATCGCGGTAATCGTCGAAGCGGCGCACGTCGAAGCGGCCCGGCGCATGGAAGCGGTGGCCCTCGGTGGAGCGCCCGCTCGGCACGCCGGGCAGGTCGATCGCCACCGCCTCGCCGTCGAACGCGCACAGGATGCTCTGCAGCGGGCGCACCCAGTAGAGGTCCGCCGATCCCGAGCGCATCGATTTCGGCCACGGAAACGCGCGCACGATCTCCGGCACGATCTGCGCGATCACCTCGGTGGTCTCGGCGCCCTTCTTCTCGATGTCGGCGACGTAGAACGCGCCCTTGGCGTCCTCCATCACGCGCGCCTGGTTGATCGACTTCAGCCCCGCGCCGCGCAGGAAGCCCTCCAGCGCTTTCTCCGGCGCGCCGACGCGCGGGCCCTTGCGCTCTTCCTTCACGTCCGGCTGGCGCGGGGGCAGGCCCTCGACCACGGCGGTGATCCGACGCGGCGTGGAGAACGCCTTGATCCCCTCCGGCAGGAAGCCGGCGGCGCTGAGCTTGTCCATCAGCAGGCGCTCAAGGTCGGCCTGCGCGCGCGCCTGCATGCGCGCGGGGATTTCCTCGGAAAAGAACTCAAGCAGGAGCTGGGGCATCGCCACGGATTAGCGAGTGCAGCGCAGCATGACCAGACCCACGCTGGACGCCCCCGCGCGGGCCGCTACGGTGGCGTCCATGACCAAGGTCTTCGACTTCTATTTCTCCTTCCGCAGCCCCTATTCCTACCTCGCCACGCCGATGGTGGCCGACCTCATGGCGCGCTACGACATCGCGCCCCGGATGCGGGTGGTGATGCCGATCGCGGTGCGTATCCCCGGCTTCTTCAAGACCGTGAATCCGCTGTGGCCGCCCTACCTGGCGCGCGACACCTACCGGATCGCCCAGATCAACGGCATCGCGTACCGCTGGCCCCGCCCCGATCCGGTGGTGATGGACCTCGGCAGCGGCGAGGTGCCGGCCGCGCAGCCGTATATCCACAGGATCTGCCGCCTCGGCGTCGCCGCGACCCGCGCCGGCAAGGGCTTCCCGTTCATCAAGGCCGCCGCGCACGCGATCTGGTCCGGCGAAGTCGATGGCTGGCACGAGGGCGACCACCTCGCCAAAGCCGCCGCCGAAGCGGGGCTCGACCTGACCAAGCTCGAACGCGTCATCGCCGACGAAGCCGAAACCCTCGACGCCGAGATCACCGCCAACGAAGCCGACCAGAAAGCCGCCGGCCACTGGGGCGTGCCGCTGTTCGTCTACGAGGGCGAAGCGTTCTTCGGCCAGGACCGGCTCGATCACCTGATCTGGCGGATGAAGCAGAGCGGGCTCACCGAAAAATAGAACACCAAGGGAGAGACATGATGGCCGATCTCACCGGGCGCGTAGCCCTCGTCACCGGCGGCGCGCGCGGCATCGGCGCCGCCACCGCGCGGGCACTGGCGGATGCGGGCGCAAAGGTTGTGATCACCGACATCGGTGACGGCAGCGAAACGGCGTCGGCCATCGGCGGCGCCTACGTCCGCCACGACGTCACCAGCGAGGACGACTGGATCGCGGCGGTCAAGTTCGCGCAGAAGACGTTCGGCGGGCTCGACATCCTGGTCAACAACGCCGGGGTGTTCTGGATGAAGCCCATCGTCGACACGAGCCTCGAAGACTTCCGCAAGATGCAGCAGGTGAACGTCGAAGGCGTGTTCCTCGGCCTGAAGCATTCCATCCCGGCGATCGCCGCGCGCGCGCAGCAATGGGACGGCGGCGGATCCATCGTGAACCTCTCCTCTGTCGCCGGCCTCGTCGGCTCGCCGCTGACGCTCGCCTACAACGCATCGAAAGGCGCGGTGCGGCTGATGACCAAGGCGGCGGCGATGGAGTGCGCGCGCGGCGGCCTGAAAATCCGCGTCAACTCCGTCCACCCCGGCGTGATCGAAACCGCGATGGCGCATCAGGTGATCGGCGGTTTCGCGGCGGCGGCCGGCGAGGGCGACAACAGCGCCCGTGAGCGGATGACGGCGCTGCACCCGCTTGGCCGGCTCGGCCGCGATATCGACGTCGCCAACGCGATTCTGTTCCTGGCCTCGGACGGGGCCGCGTTCATGACCGGCTCGGAAGTGGTCGTCGATGGCGGGCTGACGGCGACCTGAGGCTACACCGTCGCGGCGATGTCGGCGATCATGTCCGCCCATGCGGACGCCATCATCGGCGTCCAGTCGTCGCCGAGCGCTTCGGCCACGACATCGCGCAACACCGCGAACAGGCCGACATAGGCGTCATCGCTGACGCCAAGATCGTCGATATGATGCACGCGTTCGGTCGCGATGTAGCCGCGCGCGTAGTGGGCGGGGCCCGCATGATCGAGCACCGCCTCGATCACCTCGAACAGCATGTGCGCGCGGATGGCGTTGTCGTGGTCGCGGAAGAAGAGCCGCTCGGTTTCGGGCCAGCGCGCGAACACCCGGGCGTAGACAGCGGATGTGGGATCGACGCCCTTTGCGGCGAGCGCGTCGAGGCTTTCGACAATCGCGGCTTTCACGCCGCCCGCTCGCGTGCGTCCCATGCCTCCGCACACCCCTTCGCCAGCGTGCGCACACGGGCGATGAAGCTCTGCCGCTCGGTCGGCGAGACCACACCGCGCGCGTCGAGCAGGTTGAACAGATGGCTCGCTTTCAGCGTGTAGTCGAACGCCGGCAGCACGTTGTCTTCGCCGAGCAGCCGCGTGGCCTGCGCCTCGGCGTCGGCGAACCAGCGCAGCACCATCTCGGGATCGCTGAGTTCGAAGTTGAATCGTGACTGCTGCTTTTCGTTTTCGAGGAAGACGTCGCCGTAGGTCAGCGGGAATTCGCTCTGCGGATTGTTGAACGGCATGTCGTACACGCGGTCGTGGCCGAGCACGTACATCGCGAGGCGCTCAAGCCCGTAGGTGAGTTCGCCCGACACCGGACGCACGTCGAGGCCGCCGACCTGCTGGAAGTACGTGTACTGGCTCACCTCCATGCCGTCGCACCATACCTCCCAGCCGAGGCCCCAGGCGCCGACCGTCGGGTTCTCCCAGTCGTCCTCCACGAAGCGGATGTCGTGCAGCAGCGGATCAAGGCCGATGGCGGTGAGCGAGCCGAGGTAGAGGTCCTGCATGTCCGGCGGGTTCGGCTTCAGGATGACCTGGAACTGGTAATAGTGCTGGAGCCGGTTGGGGTTTTCCCCGTAGCGCCCGTCCTTCGGCCGCCGCGACGGCTGCACATAGGCCGCCCGCCAGGGCTTCGGCCCGAGCGCGCGCAAAGTCGTCGCCGGATGCAGCGTGCCGGCGCCCACCTCCATGTCGTAGGGCTGCAGGATCGCGCAGCCACGCGCGGCCCAGTAATTCTGGAGCGTGAGGATGATGTCCTGGAAGCAGGTGATCGGCGCGGTGGTCATGGGGCCTCGATAGAGTTTGCCGCGCGCCGTGCCAACCCTCCCGTAGCGCCGGTCACCACACCGGCCCGGCCAGCATCCAGAACCAACCAAGCCGGTATGTAGGGCGGCGCAACAGCTCCGAAATCCCACAACTTGCCTGGGTCGCGTAGATTAGCGCC
>JANNVF010000272.1:0-3287 GCA_031414315.1 Hyphomonadaceae bacterium
CCGAGTTTCCGCCGGTGTTTGCATCCCATCCATATGAGTTGCCACCTCCACCAGCTCGGTTGATTGCAGTGTCATTGGGATCGACAGCGTGCAAGTGAGAACCGTCATTCGTTCCTCCGCTTGAACCAATTGTGTCCGCCGATACGTCGGTAACACGGTTGGCGGATGATCCTCCCATATCATCCTGTCCAAGCGGGACGCGGCCTCGCATATCTGGAAGAGTGAAGGTGGTCGATCCGTCGCCAACTCCAAACGTCGTGCTAACAACGCTGAACAGGGTCGAATATGTCGCCCTAGAAACATCCTGTCCATAACAAAGAAGCCATCCAGTCGGTGCCGAGTTCGTCGTCCACATCATCATGCATCCGGCGGGGATCGACACAAGAGCCTCAAAATCACTCTGAAGTTCTGCCAATGCCCCTTCAACCGTAGTGGCAGTGAAGTCAGCGGCAGCATCACGGTGGATTGGACGGTGGCCAAATCCAACCCGGCCGGCAACGGTGTGACCGGCCGCATCTTCCACAACGGCGTCCAGGTGGACACGGCCACCATCGCCGGCAACAACAGCGCGGGCACCAACCGCGTTGTGGCCATCAACAATGTGCAGGCCGGCGATTTCATCGACGTGGCGCTGACGCCCATCGGCATCGCCGGCGCGACGGACGATGCCTCCGATGGCTCAACCATGACGGCCGTCATTCGTGCGGTCTCGACCCTGACACCATTGATCGCGTCCAACATCGAGGGCACGATGTACAACGCGAATGCCGCGGCCTACCTCCGCGTGCCGTTTACGGTGACCGATCCGACGGCGATTCAGTTCCTCACGCTGCGGATGCGCTACGACGACGGCTTCGTGGCCTACTTGAACGGCTCGCTCGTGGCCCACCGGAACGCATCGTTCACGCCCGAACCGCTGACGTGGAATTCGACCGCCACCGTGAGCCGCGTCGATACCGAGGCCACCGTGGCGGAAAACTTCGACATCACGCCGTTCGCGGGCCTGTTGCACACGGGCACGAATCTGCTGGCCATTCACGGGCTGAACTTCGCCGCCGCGGATTCAGACTTCCTCATTCTCCCGCAACTGCTGGCTTCGACGGTGACGTTCGGCACCAACCCGGTCTATTTCGCCACGCCCACGCCCGGAGCGGCCAACGGCATCGGCACCACGAACCTCGGCCCTATCGTCGCCACCGTGAAACACACCCCGGACGTGCCGCTGGATTCGGAAGACCTTTACGTGACGGCGGAAGTCGCGTCGAGCTTTCACGCGATCAGCAACGTGCTGATGATCTACCGCGTCATGTTCAGCAACGAAGTGACTGTGACCATGCTCGACGACGGCGGGCACGGCGACGGCGCGGCCGGAGACGGGACGTACGGCGCGACCATCCCAGCCAGCGCGGCGTCCTCCGGGCAGATGATCCGCTACTACATCTTGGCCACAGACATCCGCACGAACCGCACGCGCCTGCCGGCGTTCGGAAACCCGATCGCGTCGCCGGAATACCGCGGCACGATCGTCTTCCTGCCGCAGACCAACACCCTGCCGGTGCTGCACTGGTTCATCGCCAATCCCACCGGGGCAAACACGGCGGGGGGCGCGCGCGGCTCGATCTATTTCAACGGGCAATTCCGCGACAACGTCCTGGCGAACATTCACGGCCAGTCCAGTTCCGGGTTCAGCACGCTGAAGAAGAGCTACGATTTCGACCTGAATCCCGGCGAGACGCTGCGCGTGATCGATGGCGAGCCGAACGTGGACGATTTCAACCTCCTCACCACCTACGCGGACAAGTCGCACCTGCGGAACATGATCAATTACAACACTTACACGGACAGCGGCACGCCGGCCCA
Organism: Hyphomonadaceae bacterium; assembly: GCA_031414315.1. Taxonomy (GTDB): domain Bacteria; phylum Pseudomonadota; class Alphaproteobacteria; order Caulobacterales; family Aquidulcibacteraceae; genus VFBF01. The sequence goes on from JANNVF010000272.1 coordinate 1,861, forward strand.
CTTCGCCTTCGCCGTGCGCGTGCAACAGAACGGCACGTTCTTCGCCGTTTACAACTTGGTGGAAAACGGCGACGAGAATTACCTGCAACGCATCGGCCTGGACGTGAACGGCGCCTTTTACAAGATGTACAACTCGGCGCAGGACACGTCCGCCGCGGAAAAGAAGACGCGCAAAACCGAGAGCAACGCCGACCTCCAGGCGCTCATCACCGGTTCCAGCGTGGGCACAGTGGCGGCGCGGCAAGCCTACGTGGCCGACAACATGGATATTCCCGGCGTGATCAACTTCCTCGCCGTCAAAGCCGTCACCTCCGACCACGACTGCTGCCACAAGAACTATTACTTTTACCGGGACACCCTGAACACCGGCGAGTGGGTGCCGCTGTCCTGGGACGCGGACTTGAGCTTTGGGCGCATCTGGAGCTCCGGCCCGAACTACTTCGACGACTTCAATTATACGGATAAGGCGTGGCTGGTGGGCGGCAACACGGTCATGGGCATTTTCTTCGACACCAGCATCCCGAAGTACCGCCAGATGTACATGCGCCGGGTCCGCAGCCTGACCGACCGGTTCCTTGGCGTTCCGGGCACGACCAACAGCTATTACGACCAGCGCATCGAGGCGCAAAAGACGATCATCCGCGCCGACGCCGCTCTGGATTTCGCCAAATGGGCCACCTGGGGCACGCCGATGACCATGGATCAAAACGCGAATCAAATCCGCACCAACTACGTCCTGGGCCGCCGGACCTGGCTCAACACCACGCAGGCGGAGATTCCCACCTTGCAGCCCACGAACGCGGTCGTCAATCTGCTGGCGGTTGACTACAGCCCCATTTCCGGAAACCAGGCCCAGGAATTCATCTCCATTACCAATCCGAACAACTTCGCCATGGACATCTCCGACTGGAGGATCGACGGCGGGGTGAGGTTCACTTTCCGTGGCGGGACCGTGCTGCCGCCGAACAGCGCTGCCTATGTCACACCGAGCAAGCTGGCCTTCCGGGCGCGCACCACCGGCCCGCGCGGCGGGCAGGGCTTGCTCGTCCTGGGACCGTATGAGGGCCAACTCTCGGCGCGCGGCGAGATGTTCTCGCTCGTCAACGCCTCCGGCCAGACGAACAGCTCGCTCACCTACGTCGGCGTGCCCAGCGGCCCGCAGCAATGGCTCCGCATCACGGAGATCATGTATCACCCGCCCGCGCCGCCCGTCGGCAGCCCCTACGAGGCCGAGGACTTCGAGTACATCGAATTCCGCAACACCGGCCCCACGAACCTCAGCCTGGCCGGCGTTCGTTTCACCAACGGCCTCGAATTCACCTTCCCCGCCCTCACCCTCGCGCCCGGGTCGAACACGGTGATCGTCCGCAACCTCGCCGCCTTCACCTCGCGCTACGGCACGAACCTCAACGTCGCCGGCGCCTACG
>JANNVF010000273.1:0-4145 GCA_031414315.1 Hyphomonadaceae bacterium
GCGGTGCGCCTCGTCGCGCAAGCGCTGGAGGTAGTAGAGGACAGGCGCCTTCTCGTCGAGCCGGAAGGGCGCTTTGCCGGCCATGAAAAAGCGCTCGCGCCCCGCATCGCGATCGACGCCCTTGGCCACGCCCACGAGACACACCTCGTTCTCGATGCCGAGCTCCTTCAGCGCCGCGCGCGCCGCCATGAGCTGGCCCTCGCCGCCGTCGATCAGCACGAGATCGGGCCATTCGGATCTTTCGTCGTCGAGCTTGGAGAAATCGACGCCGCCGTTCTCCACCCTCGCCCCCGCAAGGGGGGGAGGGACAGCTTCGCGCAGCACTACAGGGTGAGGGACTAGCGACTCGAATTGAGTTTCGTTCTGCGTCACCGCGCCCTCACCCTGACGGTCTTCGACCGGCTGTCCCTCTCCCGTTGTCACGGGCGAGGGTTGGGAAACCAGCCGCGCGAACCGGCGCCGGATCATCGCCTGCATCATCGCGAAATCATCCCCCGGCGTGATCTCCTTCATGTTGAACTTGCGGTACTGGTTCTTCCGGAATCCCTCCGGCCCCGCGACGATCATCGCGCCGACGGCGTTCGTGCCCTGGATGTGGGAGTTGTCGTACACCTCGATGCGTTCCGGCGACCGCGGCAATCCAAACACGTCGGCGACGCCATCCAGCAGACGCGCGACGCTGGCGCTTTCGGCCATGCGCCGGCCCAGCGCCTCGCGCGCGTTGAGGATCGCCTGATCCATGATCTCGCGCTTTTCGCCGCGTTCGGGACGGCGGATCTCCACCTTGCGATCGGCCTTCAGGCAGAACGCTTCTTCCAGCAGTTCGCGCCCCGGCGGTTCGTGGCTGACCAGCACCAGCGCCGGCGGCTCCTTGTCGTCGTAGAACTGCGCGAGGAACGCGTCGAGAATGTCGGCGGGCTCTAGGTCGCCGTGCTTGGGGAAGTAGGCGCGGTTGCCCCAGTTCTGGCCGGCGCGGAAGAAGAACACCTGGATGCAAGATTGCCCGCCCTCGCAGTGCAGCGCGAAGACGTCGGCCTCCGCAAACGTGGAGACGTTGATCCCCTGCACGGCGCGCACGGACGCCAGCGCCCGGATGCGGTTGCGCAGCCGCGCGGCTTTCTCAAACTCCAGCGTGTCGGCTGCATCGTGCATCTCGCGCGCCAGCCTGTCCTGCAACTCGACGCTGCGACCCTTGAGGAAATCGACCGAGTCGACGACCAGACGCGCGTAGTCCGGCGCGTCGATCTCGCCGGTGCAGGGCGCCGCGCAACGCTTGATCTGATAGAGCATGCACGGCCGCGTGCGCGCCGAGAACGTGCTGTCTGAACATGAGCGCAGCAGGAACGCCTTCTGCAGCGTGTTGAGCGTGCGGTTGACCGCGCCCGCCGACGCGAACGGCCCGAAGAAGTCGCCCTTGAAGCTTTTCGCGCCGCGATGCTTCTGCAGCGCGGGAATCTCGTGGTCGCGGCGGATGGCGATGTAGGGGAAGCTCTTGTCGTCGCGCATCAGCACGTTGAAGCGCGGACGCAGCCGCTTGATGAGGTTGGTTTCCAGCAGCAGCGCCTCGGTTTCGGTGGCGGTGATGATGAAGTCCATCGCCTGTGTGAGCGACACCATCCGCAGGATGTGATTGCCGTGCCCGCGTCCCTGCGCGTAGTTCGACACCCGCGCTTTCAGGCTCTTGGCCTTGCCGACGTAGAGCACTTCGCCATCGGCGCCGATCATCCGGTAGACGCCGGGCTTGCCGGGCAGACGGTTTAATTCGTCCTGAATGACTTCGATCCCGCGGCGCGGCGCGGCCGCCGCTGCGGCGCCGGCGTCGGCGGGCAGGGCGGTCAGGTCCGGGGTCTGGGGCTTGTCGGCGGAGGGCATGGCTCCCTCAGATAAGCCGCGCCGCCTGTGCTGGCCATGTGCAGGCGCGGTTTCCGCAGCGCCGGGCGCCTTTGGTTTACTCGGGGCGACTAGATTTCCGCGAAATCCCTCATTGGGCTCGGCGACGTCATGCAACTCTCGGTTAACACATTCGCTCAGGAAACCGATCCGGAGGCGATGCGTCTGGCGATGCTGGCGCAGCGGCTGGGGCTGCGCGCGCGGCTGATCGCCGCCGTGATCGCCGGGCTGGTGCTGACCACCTGGGTCAGCTGGCCACTCGCGCTGGTCTGGGTGCTTCTGGTGGTGGTGTGGGACGCGCTCATTGCGCAGCACATCTACAGCCGGGTCGTGTTTCCCTTGATCGACACGGATCCACGCCGCGCCGAAGTGGTGGCCGCACTCCTCTGCCTCGCGGGCGGGCTGATCTATTGCTGCGGCTGGGCGACGGCCTGGCTCTACGGCGGTTCGGCCGCGGGCTTTCTCGCGGGGATATGGTTCGGTGTCACGCTGATCCACGCGCTGGTCTATTTCTCCAACGTGCGCCTGGTATTTTTCGCGTGCATCGCGCCGCCCGCTCTGACAGCGGTGGCGCTGCCGTTCCTGAAGTCGCTCGATCTCGCGATTGCGCTTCCGGTGGTGCTGGTCACGGTGCAGGCGCTGGCGATGCTGATCGCCGCCGCCAACGATCGCAACCAGCTCATCGCGACGCTTGCGTCGCAGTCCGCCGCCCGACGAGCGGCAGAGGAGGCGAGCACCGCGAAATCCCAATTCCTCGCCAACATGAGTCACGAACTGCGCACACCGCTCAACGCCGTGATCGGCTACGCCGAAATCCTCGAGGAAGACCTCGACGCGGACGGCAAGACGGAGGGCGCCGCCGACGCCAACCGCATTCGCAAGGCCGCACGCCACCTGCTGGGCCTTATCAACGAAGTGCTTGATCTGTCGAAGATCGAGGCCGGCCGCATGGAGCTGGCGATCGGGCGCTGCGACATCGCCCAGATCGTCGCCGACGCCGTGGAGCAGACGCGCCCCGCCGCCGAGGCCAATGGCAACACCATTGTCGTCACCCTGCCTGACGATCTCGCGCCCGCGCTCGCCGATGGCGGCAAGCTGGGCCAGTGCATGCTCAATTTCCTGAGCAATGCGGCGAAGTTCACCAACAACGGACGCATCGACGTGCGCGTGGCGATCGACGACGACACGCTGGTCTTCGCCGTGGAGGATACCGGCGTCGGCATCGGTCCCGACGACGTGAAGCGCCTCTTCCAGCCGTTCACGCAGGTCGATGAATCGTTCACCCGCCGCGCCGGCGGCACAGGGCTTGGCCTGGTCATCACGCAGCGCCTTGCGGAACTGATGGGCGGCGGCGTCACGCTCACCAGTGAAGCGGGGCAGGGCTCCGTGTTCACGCTGCGCGTCCCGATCGAGATTGCGCCGGCGGAGGCTGATGCGCCGGACCTGAAGCCAACGACGCGGGCGTGCGTGCTCGTGGTCGAGGACGAAGCCAGCGCCCGCGATCTCACCTGCCGCGCGCTCGCCGCGTTGCCGTTCGACGTGCGCACGGCCGCGACCGTGGCGGAGGGGATCGCGGCGTTCCGCGCGCTCGAGCCCGCTCTCGTGGTGCTCGACATCCACCTGCCCGACGGGGCGGGCTGGGAGGTCCTGGCCGAAATCCGGCGCACCCGCCCGGGAACGCCGGTGCTGGTGGTGACTATCGACGACGACCGCGCCCGGGCGCTGGCGCTCGGCGCCGCCGACCATATCGTCAAGCCGGCGGAGCGGGACCACATCGCCGCCACGGTCCTGCGGCTCGCCACCGGGCGCCAGACGCTGGCCGCCTGAGGGCGATATCCCCAGACGGCGCGTCGATCACGTTTTCGTGATCGCAGAACGGCCATTGAATTTCCTTACCCACACGGTAACGATCTGGTGATTGCTTCGGCGAGGCATGAGCCGGTGCGGGACGCACCGCTTCGCCAGGGCGACCAGGTGGGATCGAGCGAGGGGCAAATGCGCGGGATGCGCCTTGGGCCCGAATGTGGTCAGGCGCGGGAAAAAGGGAGAAGTTCCGATGAAACGAGTTTTGGCGGCGGTACTGAGCGTCGCGCTGGTGTCGTTCGCGCCAGCGGCGTTGGCGGACAACGAGTTTGAAACGGCCGTGCGGGGATACCTCGAGAGCCAGCACAAGATCGACGGATTCAGCAAGGATCGCGGCACCAACGACTGGATCGGCGGCCTGCGGTCGGGCCAGCCGCAATACTGGGAAATCC
>JANNVF010000274.1:0-8132 GCA_031414315.1 Hyphomonadaceae bacterium
CCGGCGACCGCGTGGCCCGCCTCATCGATGAGATCCTCCAGGATCATGGAGACCATGACCTCGTCCTCGACGATCAGCACGCTCAGTTTCGACATCCCGGTTCCCTGACTCACGCCCGATCCGTCACGGCGCGGCCCGCAGCCGTACCGGAAGCAGCACGCTGCAGAGATCGATGTGCCCCGCTGGAACCTTGTACCATGCATCGCGGCGATTGCGCCGGGCTTCCACAATGGCGCTGAAACTCGCGCTGTCGGTGCGCAGCAGCTCGAGTTTTCCCGCCGGCCCGCCGCCGGGGAGATCGGCCGCCACGCGCACCGTGGCGATCGGCGTCCGCTGCGCAGGTTGCTCGTAGAAGCCGAGCGCGCCGGTGCCCCGCGGCAGCGATGACAAGTACTCCATACCCTGCACGACGCGGCCGACGAGCGTGATGTTGCGATCGAGCTGGCGCGGCGCGTGGCCGATGACGACGTAGAGTTCGCCACCAGTGCCGCTGTCGGCGGCGTCGCCGCGCCCGGCGCCGACCATCGCGTAGCAATGCGTCATCCACATCGACTTGCGGTCGCGCGCGACCGGGAAGCCGTTCGAATGGCCCACTTCGTTCACGTAGCCATCGCGGTCGCGCAGCCGCGTGAACGGCACGGCGCGGTCGCGCGCGCGCCAGAACTCCGCCGGGATGCTGGTTTTCGCCTGGCCCAGTGAGCGCGGGTGATCGGTCTCGCCGTCGGGATCGCCCCATTGCGTGACGAAGTTGTCCTGCACGCGGACGATGGCGAGGCCGTCGAAGAAGCGCTGCCGCGCCAGCGTGACGATGTTGGCGGACGTCTCCGGCGCGAATGTCGGGGCAAGTTCGATGATCGCCACCTTGCCGGCGCCGAAGGTCATGACGATCGTGTGGTCGAGGTCGAGCGGGCGCCATTCGGCGGGCGTCGATGCGGCGATGAAATCGGCCGTGGTCTTCGGCGGGGACGCGGGCGTCTGCTGCGCCGATGCTGCGGTTGCGAGGGCGAGCACCGCGATCAGGGCGGCGAAGGGCGCTTTCATTGGATCGTCTCCCGTTCTCTCCCGCATAGCACAGCCTCCCACCGCTAACGCAACGGCGCCGCTCGACGGGCGCCATCCGGGGCGTCTATCGTCGGCCATGCCCGCATTCCGATCCCACTTTGCCGCCCACGCCGAGGACGCGAGCCGCAACCGCGCCCAGGCGGAAGCTGCGCTCGCCCGGCTCCGCACGATCGAGGCGCGCACCCGCGCCGCGTCGGCCAAGGCCGGGCCCCGGTTCGCCAAGCGGGGCCAGTTGCTGCCGCGCGAGCGGCTCGGTCTGCTGCTCGACCCAGGCGCGCCGTTTCTCGAACTCTCCACGCTGGCCGGTTACCTGTTCGACAAACCCGACCCGGACGCCAGCGTCCCCGGCGGCGGCATGGTGATTGGCATCGGCTATGTCGGCGGCGTCCGTGCGCTGGTGGCGGCTGACGACAGCGGCATCGACGCGGGCGCGCTGCAACCCTACGGCATCGAGAAGCTCCAGCGCGCGCAGGACATCGCATTTGAAAACAAGCTGCCGTTCATCCACCTGATCGAAAGCGCCGGCGCCAACCTGTTGCAGTATCGCGTCGAGGACTTCGTGCGCGGCGGCAAGAACTTCTACAACCTGTGCCGGCATTCCGCCGCCGGCTTGCCGGTGCTCGCGGTGACGCACGGCTCTTCCACCGCCGGCGGCGCGTACATGACCGGGCTGTCCGACATGGTGGTGATGGTGCGCGGTCGGGCGAAGGCGTTTTTGGCCGGCCCGCCGCTGCTCAAGGCCGCGACCGGCGAGATCGCCACCGACGAGGATCTCGGCGGCGCCGACATGCACGGCCATGTCTCGGGTCTCGCCGAACACATCGCCGAAGACGATGCGCACGCCATCGCCATCCTGCGCGAGCACTGCGCGAAGATGGCGTGGTCGCGTGAGCTGGATGCGATACCGGAAGGCGTGAGCCCGCTCTACGACGCGGAGGATCTGCTGGCGCTGATGCCCGCTGACGGCAAGAAGCCCGTCGATATGCGCGAAGTCGTGGCGCGGCTGGTGGACGGTTCGGACTTCCTCGAATTCAAGTCCGCCTATGGCCCCGGCACGCTCTGCCTTGACGCAGCGCTGATGGGTCTGCCCATCGGGATCATCACCAACAACGCACCGATCGATCCAGAAGGCGCCACGAAAGCCACGCAGTTCATCCAGATCTGCGCGCAGACGCAAAAACCCATCGTCTACCTGCAGAACACCACCGGCTATATCGTCGGCACGGCGGCCGAGCGCGCTGGCATGATCAAGCACGGGTCAAAGATGATCCAGACCGTCGCCAACGCCGGCGTGCCGCAGGTGACGATCATCTGTGGCGCGTCCTATGGCGCCGGCAACTACGGCATGTGCGGAAAGGGTTTCGGGCCGGACTTCTCGTTCTCGTGGCCGACCGCGCGGATCGCGGTGATGGGCGCCGAGCAGGCGGCGACCACCATGAAGATCGTCATGGAGGACGGCGCCCGCGCGCGGGGACAGGAGCCGAACCGCGCCGAGATCGACAAGCTCTACGCCGCCGTGATCGAGACGTTCGAGAAGCAGCAGTCGGCGCTGCACCACTCCGCCCGTGTGCTCGACGACGGCGTCATCGATCCGCGCGACACGCGGCGCGTGATTGCGTTCTGCCTTTCCATCGCGCTCGCCGCCCGCAAGCGCTCTCTCAATCCGCTCTCGTTCGGAGTTGCGCGCCCATGAACTGGACCGAAGACCACCTCGCCATTCGCGCCACCATCGACAAGGTGATCGATCAGGAGATCAACCCGTACGTCGACGCGTGGGAGGCGGCGAGCGCGTTTCCGGCGCACGAGCTGTTCGCCAAACTGGGCCGCCTCGGCCTGCTCGGCCTCACCAAGCCGGAGGCCTACGGCGGCGCCGGCCTCGACTATTCCTACGCGGTGATGATGGCCGAAGCGATGGGACGGGTCCGCTGCGGCGGCGTGCCGATGGCGATCGGCGTGCAGACCGACATGGCGACGCCCGCGCTCGCGCGGTTCGGATCGGACAAATTGCGCGCGGAGTTTCTCGCGCCCGCCATCGCCGGCGAATACGTCGCCTGCATCGGCGTCAGCGAACCAGGCGCCGGCTCCGATGTCGCCGCGATCAAGACGAACGCGAAGAAGGACGGCGGCGACTACGTCATCAACGGCGGCAAGCTGTGGATCACCAACGGCGCGCAGGCCGACTTCATGTGCTTGCTCGCCAACACCGGCGATGGCCCATCGCACCGGAACAAATCGCTGATCATCGTGCCGATGAAGACGAAGGGCGTCACCGTCGCCCGCACGTTGCACAAGATCGGCATGAACTCGTCCGACACCGCCCAAATCCATTTCGACGACGTGCGCGTGCCGCAGACCAACCGCATCGGCGAGGAAGGGCAGGGCTTCACTTACCAGATGCTGCAATTCCAGGAGGAACGCCTGTTCGGCGCGGCGAGCAGCATCATCGGACTGGAGAGCGCCATCAACGCCACCGTCGAGTACACGCGTGAGCGCAAGATCTTCGGCAAATCGATCCTTGACAATCAGGTCGTGCACTTCACGCTCGCCGAGCTGAAAGCCGAAGTGGAGGCGCTGCGTGCGCTGACCTATCGCGCCACCGCGATGTACGTCGCCGGCGGCGATGTCACCGAACTCGCATCGATGGCCAAGCTGAAGGCCGGCCGCCTCACCCGCGAGGTCGCGGACAAATGCCTGCAGTACTGGGGCGGCATGGGTTTCACCTGGGACAATCCCGTCTCGCGTCTCTACCGCGACGGCCGCCTGCTTTCCATCGGTGGCGGCGCCGACGAAGTGATGCTCGGCATCATCGCCAAGAAGATGGGCACGCTGCCGAAGCGGGAGGGCTGATGAAGCGATTCTCCTCGCTCCTCATTGCCAATCGCGGCGAGATCGTCGCGCGCATCGCGCACACGGCGCGCGAGATGGGATTGCGCACCGTTGCAATTCACTCCGCCGCCGATCGCGGCGCGCCGCATGTGTCGACGTGCGACAGCGCAATCGACATCGGCGGCGCCGCGCCATCGGAGTCGTATCTCGTCATCGAAAAAATTTTCGACGCAGCGCGGATCTCCGGCGCCGAGGCCATTCATCCCGGCTACGGCTTCCTCTCCGAGAACGCCGACTTCGCCGACGCCGTTGCAGCCGCAGGCCTCGTCTGGGTCGGCCCGCCCGCCAGCGCGATCCGCGCGATGGGTGACAAGGCCGCCGCACGCCGGCAGGCCGCAGTGTGGGGCGCGCCGGTCGTGCCGGGCTATGACGACGAGGATCAGAGCGAAGCTGCGCTCATGGCGGCGGCAAAGCGCATCGGCTTTCCGGTGATGATCAAGGCGTCGGCTGGCGGCGGCGGGCGGGGCATGCGCCGGATCGAGAAGGCGAAGGATTTTCCCGATGCGCTGAAAAGCGCTGCGACCGAAGCGAAGAAGGCGTTCGGCGACGCCCGTCTCATCCTCGAACGTGCGATAGATCGCCCCCGGCACATCGAAATTCAAGTTCTCGCCGACGCCCAAGGCAATGTCGTCCACCTCGGCGAGCGCGACTGTTCGATCCAGCGCCGCCACCAGAAGATCATCGAGGAGGCGCCTAGCCCCGCACTCGACGAGGCGACGCGCCAGAAGATGGGCGCCTGCGCGGTGATGATCGCCGAGAAGATCGGCTACGTCGGCGCCGGCACCGTGGAATTCCTGCTCGATACGGAGGGCGCGTTCACGTTCATGGAAATGAACACGCGCCTCCAGGTGGAGCATCCGGTGACGGAAATGATCACCGGCGTCGATCTCGTCGAACAGCAGCTCCGCGTGGCGATGGGCGAAGCCCTCGACATCACCCAGGACGATGTCTGGATTTCCGGCCACGCGATGGAAGCGCGGCTGTGCGCGGAATCACCGGGCGACGATTACATGCCGCGCACCGGTGTCGTGGCGGCGTGGCGCTCTGCGGGGTTCGCGCGGACCGATCACGCGCTGGCGGACGGCGCCATCGTCGGCCCGCACTACGATTCCATGCTCGCGAAAGTCATCGTGCACGGGCGCACGCGCCAAGAGGCCGCCGACATGCTGGCCCGCGCGCTCGATGCCACGACCCTGCTCGGCGTGGATACCAACCGCGCGTTTCTGGCGCGGCTCGCCCGTCACGTAGCGTTCGTCAGCGGCGAGAACGTCACCACCGCGTTCCTCGCCGATCACTTCTCCGATCGCGACGCGCGCGCGATGCCCCCGGATAACCTGGCGTGGGCGATCGCGGCATGGCTCTCCGCTGTCGCGCCGTCCGGGCGCTTTTTGGTGCCCGCCGGGTGGCGCGACTGGTCGAACGCCGCGCCCGCGCCGCTGCGCTGGAAACTCGCGCACGGCGATGAGACGCGCGAAGGCCTCGTCTTTGCGACACGCGGCGGCGCCCGCGTCGAGGATGGCGCGCGCGTCACCCTCATCACCGGCGCGCCGGGCTGTGCGGGCGACACGTTCGATGTGCGCTGCGATGGCGTCAACGTCCGCGTCGCCTACGCGTGGAGTGAAGGCGCGCTCTGGCTGTCGCGAGACGGTGATCACGCCTTCACCGATCTGCGTCTCGCGCCACCGGTGCGCGACGTGTCGGCCGAAGCTGGCGCCGTCGTTGCGCGGATGAACGGCAAGATCGCCGCGATCCTCGTGCAGCCAGGCGCGCGGGTGAAGGCGGGCGACGCGCTCGTCACGCTGGAGGCGATGAAGATGGAGCACGTCATGACCGCGCCCGTCGCCGCGCGCGTGAAGACGATCGGCGTGACGGTGGGCGAACAGGTTGCGCCGGGGCGTGTGCTGGTGGAGCTCGAAGCGGATACCGGAAGCGACGCATGACGGGCGCGGCGCCGGGGCCAATAGGGACGAGGATCTGAGATGAGCGAGAAGATTGTCCGCATCGGTGGCGCCTCGGCGTTCTGGGGAGATTCCGGTGTGGCTGCGCCGCAACTCGTGCGTCGCGCGCAGGTCGACTATCTGATGTTCGACTTTCTCGCCGAGGTGACGCTCTCGATCATGGTCAACGCGCGCCGGCGCGATCCGACCAAAGGCTATGCGGGGGACTTCGTCACGGTCGCCATGGCGCAGGTGCTGCGCGAGGTGAAGGCCAAGGGCATCCGTGTCGTGGCCAACGCCGGCGGGATGAACCCGAAGGGCTGCGTCGATGCGCTGAAGGCGCTGGCGGCGGAGCAGGGCGTCGATGTGAAGATCGCGCACGTGGAGGGCGATGATCTCCTGCCGCAGCTGGAGGCGCTGCGCGGCGTCAAGGAAATGTTCTCGGGCGTCGCGATGCCGGAGACGATCGTCTCGATCAACGCCTACCTCGGCGCGCTGCCTATCGCGCGGGCGCTTGCCGCGGGCGCCGACATTGTCATCACCGGGCGCTGCGCGGATTCGTCGATGGCGCTGGGGCCGCTGATCCACGAGTTCGGCTGGGCGAGCGACGACTGGGACCGGTTGGCAGCGGGGACGCTGGTGGGGCACATCCTGGAATGCGGCGCGCAGGCGACGGGTGGGCTGCACACCGACTGGGAAAAGGTCGAGCGCTGGGACGACATCGGCTATCCGATCGCGGAGTGCCGCGCCGATGGATCGTTCGTGGTCACGAAGCCTGAGGGCACCGGCGGCCTCGTGACTCCGGCGACCGTGGGTGAACAGCTGCTCTACGAAATCGGCGATCCGGCGGCGTACATCGTGCCAGACGTGGTGTGCGATTTTCGCGGCGTGCAGATCACGCAGGCCGGCAAGGATCGCGTTGACGTGAGGGGCGTGCGCGGGCGCCCGGCGACGAGCACCTACAAGGTGTCGGCCACGTACATGGATGGCTGGCGCGTGTTCGGCAACCTGACGATCGTCGGTATCGATGCGGTGAAGAAGGCCGAACGCACCGCCGAAGCGATCCTGGCGCGGACGCGGACAATGTTTCGTGAGTTGAATGTGGGCGACTACACCGAGACGTCGATCGAAATTCTCGGCGGCGAGCAGCAGTACGGCCCGCATTCGCGCGCGCGCGATGCGCGCGAAGTGGTGATGAAGCTCGGTGTGAAGCATCCCGATCGCCGCGCGTTGGAGATGTTCGCCCGGGAGATTTCGCCGGCAGGCACGTCGTGGTCACCGGGCACGACCGGGAATTTCGGCGGTGGCCGGCCTGATCCGGCGCCGGTGGTGCGGCTGTTTTCGTTCTTGATCGACAAGGGCGCCGCGCATGTCTCCGTCATCATCGATGGCGCCGCGACGCCGGTGGATATTCCGCGCGGCGCCGCGCAGTTGCCTGCGCCAGTGGAGATCACAGCGGTTCCGCCGGCGGCGGTGGATGCCAATGCGCTCACCAGCCCGGCGCGTCTCTTGGATCTCGTCTGGGCGCGCAGCGGCGACAAGGGCGACAGCGCCAACGTCGGCGTCATCGCGCGCGATCCGGTGTTGATGGGCGTGCTGCGGCGCGAGCTGACGCCGGAGAAGGTGAAGCAGTATTTCGCGCATCTGGTGGACGGCGAGGTCAAGCGCTTCGACCTGCCCGGCTTCAACGCGATGAACTTTCTCATGACGAAGGCGCTCGGCGGCGGTGGCGCCGCGAGCCTGCGCAACGATCCGCTCGCCAAGGGCTTCGCGCAGATGCTGCTCGATCTCGAAGTGAACGTGCCGTCGAATCTGTCGGTGAAGGGTTAGGCGCCGCGCTACGTGCCCACCCGCGCCAGCGCGGCGGCGCCGATGGCGGCGTGGCGCGGATTGTCGGCAAGGCCGGTGTCGAGCAGCACCGCGCCGAACAGAACGGCCCAGCCACGGGCGCGGGCAATGTCGGCGGGGGCGGCGCCGGCGCGCACGAGGGCTTCGGCGCGGATGTAGGGATCCTCAAACAACATCCAGAACGCGGCGAGATCGGTGGCGATGTCGCCGCTGGTGACGTCGCCCCAGTCGATGATCGCGGCGAGTGCGCCGTCGTGGACCAGGATGTTGCGCGCGTGCAGATCGCCGTGCAGCCAGCACGCTTCGGTGGAGACCGGCGCCGCCAACGCTGCACGCCACGCGGCGTCCACATCGGGTGTGATCGCCTGCGTGCTCGTGCGCAGGCGCGCGAGGCGTTCC
>JANNVF010000275.1:0-12319 GCA_031414315.1 Hyphomonadaceae bacterium
TTGAACCTGACCCTCGGGTAAACATGCCCGGACGCAGGCAACGCGACAGAAACGATCGCGGGGACGCGGTGTTGCGTGTCTTCTTTTTCTACCCTGCGCTTCCGATGCGGAGCGCCGCGTCCCCGGCCCTCCAGCGAGGGCAGAGTGTTGAACCCGCAGCGTGCAGACGCGTGCGGCACTTGGTGTTTCATGCTGATCCCTTCGCCCCCGCGCGGGAGAGAAGGTGGCCGCAGGCCGGTTGAGGGGGGGGTGGCGCAGAACGAGACCCATCCTGCGAAACCGGGTTGGTCACGCGAGAGGGTTGGAGCGCGATCAGAACTTCAGCGGCTCGCCGTCCAGGCCCGGCAGCTTCAGCACGATCAGCAGGTCGCGCACTTCCTGGCGCGCGGCCACATGCGCCATCTTCAGCTCGTCGCGGCCGCCCTGCGCGTTCACATCGAGCAACGTCAGCCCCTGCGGGAACAGCTCGCGGAACACCACGCGCTCCGACAGGCCCGGCGCCATGCGAAAGCCCACGCGGCCGCTCAACGCGTGGAGCGCGTCACCGATGCGGATCTTGTTGCGCGCCTCGATCCTGCCCGGCGCCATGCGGTTGCGCATCACCACCCAGTCGATCGGACGGCGCTGGCCCTGCGCCTTGCGCTTGCGGCTCTCCCAGATCAATTCGGCATAGAAACTCGGCCGCACCACATCATGCGTCACCGGGTCAATGTCGCCGAGCAGATCGAAATCCACGAAGCTGTCGTTCATCGGCGTGATCAGCGTATCGGCGGCGGCGTGCGCCTCGCGCGAGAGAAAGCTGTCGGCGCCCGGCGCATCGACGACGATGAAATGGCAGGTCTCGGAGAGACGCTTCAACGCCGCAGCAAACAGCGCGGTCTCTTCCGCTTCGGCGAGATCGAGATGGCGCGCGATGGAGCCGCGCACATCCACGATCTGCGGCATCGCCAATGCCTGCCCGTGCTGGGCGCACCACTGCACGCGATTCTCCACGTAGCGCGACAGTGTCCGCTGGCGCAGATCGAGATCGATCGCGCCGACGCTGCGACCCATCTTCAGTAGCGCGACAATGAGATGCATCGCGACCGTGGACTTGCCCGCGCCGCCCTTCTCGTTGCCGCAGACAATGATGTGCGCGCCCCGCGTTTCCGCAGCCGGCTCCCGGTTCGGCGTGGGCGCAAGCATCACCATGGGCGCGACCATCGTTCATCGCGGTTAAGCCCCGCTTAAACAGTGGTCTCGCGCGCATGACAGATTCGTATTATGAGCAGCGCCCCATGACGCTTCCCCCAAAGACACTTGATATCGTTCGCTCCATCGCCGATCTGCGCGCCGCCGTCGCCGCCTGGCGCAAGGCCGGCCTTACCGTGGGCCTCGTGCCGACCATGGGCGCGCTGCACGAGGGGCACCTGTCGCTCGTGCGGCTGGCGAAAACCCGCGCCGACCGCTGCGTGGCGAGCCTGTTTGTGAACCCGAAGCAGTTCGCCGCGCACGAGGACCTCGATCGCTATCCGCGCGACGAAGCCGGCGACGCCGCAAAATTGCAATCAGCCGGTTGCGACCTGCTGTTCGCGCCGCCACACGGTGAAGTCTACCCGCCGGGGTTCGCCACGAGCGTCACGGTGGATGGCGTCTCCGCGCCGCTGGAGGGCGTGATCCGCCCGCACTTCTTCGGCGGCGTGGCGACGGTGGTGACCAAGCTGCTGTTGCAGTGCCTGCCAGACGTCGCTGTGTTCGGCGAGAAGGATTATCAGCAGCTCCTCGTGATCCGGAAGTTGACCGCCGATCTCGACATCCCGGTGGAGATCGTCGCCGGCGAAACGGTGCGCGAGGCCGATGGCACGGCGATGTCGTCGCGCAATGCGTATCTCACGCCGGCGCAACGGGTGATCGCCGGCAAGCTGAACATCCTGCTCGCCCGGATGGCCGCGACCTTGAGGGCCGGCGCGCCGATCGCCACATCCCTGGAGGCGCTCCACGCCGGGTTGATCGCAGCAGGTTTCGACACGGTGGAGTACGCTTCGCTTTGCGATGCAGACACGCTCGCAGCCGTCGACACGCCGACCCTTCAGAGCACCGCACGGCTGCTCGCGGCGGTGACCCTCGGCGCCACGCGGCTGATCGACAACGTGGCTGTCAGCCCGGTCTGATCAGCGCTTGCGGGACCGGCTGTTGTCGGCCGGCGTGCGGCCATAGCTGCGAACGCGCGAGCCGGTGCGCGGATCGGAGTCGCTGCGTTCGTACGACACGTCGCGCGTCTCCATTTCCGCGATGCTGCGCACTTCGGCCGGATCGCAGATCGGCTGCACGTCGGAAATCGACTGACGGCCCTCGGACTCAACGCCGCGGCCCTGGACGGTGATCGTCATGTTCTGCGCGGTGTCGCGGGTGATTGCGTACCCGCCCTGACCGGGAACGTACTCGCGCATGAAGTTGCCCACCCGCACGCGACCGAGGCCAGAGTCGAACGGCTCGGCGATCAGCAGCGTGCGGCGCACGATCTCACCCGTTTGCCGCGACACCCACAGTTCGCCAGCGAGCGCGTTGAGGAACACATGCGCTTCCGCGTTCACAGTGCTGGTAGCGAACGGCTTGAACGAAAACACCCAGACGTCAGGGCGCTCGGCCTTGAGTTGCAGGTCGGTGATCTCCACATCGCCTTCAAGCGTCAGTGTGAGCAGGTCGGCGTGGGGGTCGCTGCGGCCGCCGACGTTGAACTGGCGGCGGATGTCCTTGCGGACGTTCTTTTCGTTGCGAATGATCTTCCAGCGATCCCCGATCGGTCGGCGCGGATCGAACTGCAGGGTTTGTTTGGCGTCGGCCGGCCACGTCGCCCACGGCGCGGTGGCCTGGCCCTCTTCCTCCAGCGTAAAGGCAAAGCGGCACTCCAGCGACGCCCGCGAGCGGGCGAGCGCGGCCTGGGCCACGCTGAGCGGGCTGGACGTGGCGGTGGTGCTGGCTGGATCGGCAGCGACTGCGGCGCCCACGGCGGTCAGGGCGGTGGTGGTCAGGGCCAAGGCGAGGATGAGAGAGCGCACGACGATTTCCCTTCGGATGGGGCTTCTCGTACCGCAAAGCCGCGCCGGATGGTACACATATTTATCGAATATCGACGAACGACAGCCCTACCAGGCGCCAAGAGCGACGAGCTTGGCTTGCAGATCTGCCGGCAGGCCCCCGCCCTTGCGTTGGCCAGCATCGAGATCAGCCGGAGCTTCGCTGGGATCGAGATAGCGCCAGCCCTGGAACGCGCGGCGCGGCTGGGGTGCGGTGCGGATGAGCTTCGGCTCAAGCCAGAGCCCACAGCGCAGGCCGTGGTCGTCCTCGACTTCGGCAATCTCCACGATGCGCTGGCGCACCAGCGTCACACCCTTGATGACCCAGAACAACGAGCCGCCGGCAAGCACCTCATCGGCGCGCTTGGGCCACATTCGCGTACCGCACACCGGCGCGCGACGCTTCAGCGTCTTGACCTGATGCACCTGCCACTGGGCGAGATCCTGCAGCGTGTCGGCGCCGACGCAGAGCTTGATGATGTGAAGAGCCATGATCCCTTCATAGCCAAGAGTCGCGCGCGCGGCCAAACGCGCTTCTCACCATTACTGCAACGCTGTAAGCCCACGCACGATGACGCCCACACCGAAATCTCGACCAAAGGCGCGTTGGCGCGCGGCGTCGCGCCGCCGCATGGTGGCGACGAGCGCGTGGCGCAGGCTGACCGACTGGGCGCCGGATGCGGTGGCGTGCGGCGCGGTGTTCCGCTTCCCCGCGCGCTGGCCTTACGAGAGCGCGGTCGACTATCTGCTCGCGCAGTACGAGGGCGAACGGCTGGCCCTGATCGTGGCGTCGGGGATCAAGGCGGGAGCGATCAGCCTCGTGCTGCCGGATGAGGCGCATTCCGGTGTGCACGCGGTGTCGCGCCGCTGGCTGATTGCCAACTGGGAGCACTGGATCTACCCGGAGTGCGCAGCGCGGGACGTCTTCATGCGCAATACGGTGTCTGCGCCGGCGTGATCACTCGGCCGGCGTAGCATCCGCCCGCCACTGCGCCTTCAGGCTGTCGGAGGTCGCGCGGGAACCGTCGGGGCTCCAGCCCGGTGGGCCGAAGATGTAGCCGATCCATTCGCGCGGCGATTTCGCGTAGCGCAGGTCCCGCGCGATCCCGACCCACTCGTGGAACGCGATGCGGATCGGGTTGAAGGTGCCCAGGTTGGCGATAATGCCGTAGCGCGGCTTGTCCGCGTCCACTTCCGGCGTGAACGTGTTGAAGATCTTGTCCCAGATGATCAGCACGCCAGCGTAGTTGGCGTCGAGATAGCGCGGGTTGGTCGCGTGGTGCACGCGGTGATGCGACGGCGTGTTCATGACCCATTCCAGCGGCCCCATCCGGCCGATCGTCTCGGTGTGGATCCAGAACTGGTAGACGAGGCTCACGCCGGAAAAGAAGAACACCATGGCCGGCGGGAAGCCGAGCCAGAACAGCGGCAGTTTGGTGATGAACGTGAAGCCGATGGCGCCGGTCCAGGTCTGCCGCAGCGCGGTCGACAGATTGTAGTGCTGCGAGGAGTGATGGACGATGTGGGACGCCCACCAGATGCGCCGCTCATGGCTGACGCGGTGGAAGACGTAGTAGGAAAAATCCTCGGCGAGAAAACAGAGCAGCAGGCCCCACCATGTCCAGCCGATGTCGAACACACGGTACTGGTAGAGCCAGAGCGCGCTGAAGAGATAGAGCCCGCCGGTCAGGATGCCTGCGATCGTGCTGCCGAAGCCCATCATCAGGCTCGATGCGCTGTCGGCGACGTTGTAGGCGCCGCGCTTGCTGAGGCGCACGAAGATCATTTCCAGAATGACGAGCACGATGAACGCCGGCACCGCGAGGGTGATGACATCGGCGGGCACCCAATCGGGCGCGGCGGGGATGGTGAGATCGTCCAGCATGCCGCTCCCCTACTTCAGCTTGGCGCCGCGCCGCAGGCGTTCGATGAACGCCGGCGCCTCGCGCTCGGCGAATTCGATCTTGAAATCATCGAAGCCCGCGTCCGAGAAGCGGAAGCGCGCGCCGATGCCTTTGCCCTTGGGCCGGTACATCTTGATGTCGGCCACCGCAATGCGCGGGAACACCCGCGTGGTCAGCCGGTCGCCCATCGCCTTGACCACGAACACCGTGTTGGAATCGATCTCCGCCAGCGCCACGCGACCTTCCACATCGACCGCGACGGCGTTGGGAATGCGCAACTTCGCGGCCTGCGCCAGCGCCAGCACCTGCGCTTCGTCAGCGATCCGCGCCTTTGTGCGAAACCCGATCAGCCAGGCAAGCCCGATCAGGATCGCCACGCCGCCGAGCGACACCGCCTGCACGGCGAGGAACTGCTCCAGCTCCGGCGTCATGGCGGCGCCTCCAGCGCCTCAAGCCGCACCAGCACCTCGGCCTCCTTCACCTGCGCGCCCTCGGCGACGGTGACTTCCGCGACAACGCCGTCGCGCGGCGCCTTGAGCGCGTGCTCCATCTTCATGGCCTCGAGGGTGAGGAGTGGGTCGCCTTTCTTCACGGTGACGCCGGGTTTGGTGACGAGGGAGACGATCTTGCCGGGGAGTGGGGCGATGATGGTGTCGCCACCACCGACGGCGGCAAGGTCCGCGCCGACGCCTATCGAGTCGAACTGGAAGTGCTCACCCCCGACAACGACAACCTTGGACGCGCCGCAAACGATCCGCGCGATTGACAGTTCCTTGTCGAATTCGGCTTCGATCGACGATCGTCCGTAGTGAACTTTCGACACTCGTTTCGACTCGCCATCCACTAAGGCCATCCAGTCGGGTCCTTCACGCGTCAGTCGCACTCGGATCGGCCCAACGCTATCTTTCCAATGCCACTCGGCACTTGCTGCGGCGTTCAATCGCCATCCATCGGCTGCACCCCACACATCCCCTCTATTGGCCCGCAGGTCATCCAATGCCGCGAACACCGCAGCCGCCGTGCGATCCTTCGATCCGTCAACAAGGGTATCAAGATTGTCCGCGATGATCCCGGTGTGAACACGCCCCTCCAGAAAGCTTTCATCGGCGAGGCAGCGTATCAAAAAGCCGATATTCGTCTTCGGGCCATCAAATTCGAGTTGCCCGAGGTTGGCGGCGAGCATGTGACAATTCGCTTCGCGAGTGCGACTGCCCAGGTCCTTTCGCTGGCTTTCAATCAACTTCGCGATCATGGAATCGTAGTGAGGACTGATGACGTCCCCGGCTTCAAACCCGGTATCCAGACGCGGTCTCCAGAGCGTTGTGAACCGCTCGATCTTGCCTACGCTCGGCCGAAACCCTTCGCCCGGATCCTCCGCACAAATCCGCGCCTCGATGGCGTGCCCGTTGATCGCAATCTCATCCTGCTTCTTCGGCAGCTTCTCCCCCGCCGCGACGCGGAACTGCCATTCCACCAGATCGAGCCCGGTGATCGCCTCCGTCACCGGATGCTCCACCTGCAGGCGCGTGTTCATTTCCAGGAACCAGAAGCCGTCCGGCCGCAGCGGGCCTTCGCCGTCGACGATGAACTCCACCGTGCCCGCGTTTTCGTAGTCCACCGCGCGTGCGACCTTCAGCGCCGCATCCGTCATCGCCGCGCGGACCTCGTCGGTCATGCCCGGCGCCGGCGCTTCCTCGATCACCTTCTGGCGACGGCGTTGCAGCGAGCAGTCGCGCTCGAACAGATGGACGAGCCCGCCGTGCTTGTCGCCGAACACCTGCACCTCGATGTGGCGCGGGCGGGCAACGAGTTTTTCGATCAGCACGCGATCGTCGCCGAACGCGGCCTTGGCTTCGCGCCGGGCGCTGGCGAGCTGGTCCTTGAAGTCCTTCGCCGCGCCCACTTCGCGGATGCCGCGCCCGCCGCCGCCGGCCACCGCCTTGATCAGCACCGGAAAACCGATGGCCTTGGCTTCGTCGAGCAGCAGCTTCTCGCTCTGGTCCTCGCCCTGATAGCCCGGCAGCACCGGCACGCCGGCCGCGATCGCGATGCGCTTGGCTTCGTCCTTCAGGCCCATCGCACGGATCGACGCGGGCGTCGGCCCGATCCAGATCAGGCCCGCCGCAACGACGGCTTCGGCGAACTCCGGGTTCTCGGAGAGAAAGCCGTAGCCCGGATGAACCGCCGCCGCCCCGCTCTGCTTGGCCGCCGCGAGAATCTTCTCACCGCGCAGATAGCTTTCGCCGGCGGCCGCCGGCCCGATGTGGATGGCCTCGTCGGCTTCGCGCACATGTTTGGCTTTTGCGTCGGCATCGGAATAGACCGCGATCGCGCGCATGCCCATCGCGCGCGCGGTGCGGAAAATCCGGCACGCGATCTCGCCGCGATTGGCGACGAGGACGGAAGCGAACGGTGGTGTCACGAGAAAATTCCAAGCGCGAGGATCGATACCGCGAAGATGATGAGCACGAAAAGAATGAAGAACAGCAGGAACGATGTGCGCCACAGCGCTGACCACCACCCTAGTTTGTATGTACCGCCCATGTGGAAGAAAATGTGCACCGGCGGCACGAGCCCCGCCACGGCGCCGATGTACGGCATGGTCCAATCTCCCGCTTTCGCAAACACGGCCAGCGCGACGAACAGCAGCGACATGAACGACAGAGAGTAGAGCGAAAACACCACGTGGTCGAAGAACGTGATGCCACGCTTCCACAGGAACAGCAGCGCGATGAATGGTAGGGAAATCGGCACCAGCAGGAACGAAAACTTGGACGCGATCTCCTGCAGCTTGTAGAGCGCGAGGTCCGGATTCAGCAGCTGCGCGCGGACCTTCTGGTCCACCCGCGCGTTGCCGGAATTGATCTTGAGCTCACCGCTCTGCACCGCCTCGCGCAGCTGCTCCTGCCACGGACGATCGGCCTCCTCGCCTTCGGTTCCGCCAATGACCGTGCCGTCCTTCACGTCGATGCCGACGATGTTGCGATCCGCCTGGGGCGCCGCAGCGGTGTCGACCGCATCCTTGGCGGCGTCGACCACACCCGCTGCGGCCGGCGCCGCCGCCTCGACTTCGGTCTTCGCGGCGCCAAGCTCCACCGATGCCGCCGCCAGCGCCTTCTCACGTTCTGCGGCCTGCGCCTTGACGCGCTCCAGCCGCCGCTCCGCGCGTTTCACCGCCGCTTCCGCGACCCGGGCGTTGGCGCGGGGGCCAGCGATCAGGCCGGTAGCGCGTCCGCCGGCGCCGGGCTCGCCATCGTTGCGCACCTTGGCGGCCTCGACTTCGACGGTGGCCAGTTCCTTCACGACGGAGTCACGGCGCTGCTGCGCTTCCGCTAGCGCAGCTTCCGCTTCCGGCACGGTCATGACGCGCTCATCCTGCGCGCTGTCGCCGACTTCGGCGCGCAGGAAGTCCGGCCCGCCGACCATCGAGAACACGAAGAACATGATGAAGATCGTGAACAGGAACGTCGCCAGCGGCGACACGTAGCGCGCGCGGTGGCCGTGGATGTAGTCGTAGGTGAAGGTTCCGGGGCGCACGACGAGCTTCGGCAGCGTGCGCCATGCCTTGGTGTCGAAGCTCAGGAACGCTGCCAGAAACTCGTGCAGCAGGTTGCCGAGCGTGCGACTGATGTGCGCAGGCTGGCCGCAGGCGTGGCAGAATTGGCCGGCAAGTGGGGTCTCGCAGTTGAGGCACGCGCCGGTCGTATTGGCGTGCCTGCCGCCCCGGGATTTGCCAGGGCGTTCGATCGCGCCGCCGGCCAGACCCGCCGTGATTGCCGCGCCCGCTGCTTCCAACTCGCCGCTCATGCGATTCCTCCCCCTCGCTTCTAGCGCCTCATCGCGGCGACGGGGAGAGGTTTCAGCTCAGGGGTCAGGCGGTGTCCCAGCTCGGCTTGCGCTTCTCCAGAAACGCCGCGAGCCCCTCCTTGCCCTCGTCGCTCGCGCGCCGCACCGCGATTCGCCGGGCGGTCTCACGCATCAGCGTGTCGTCGATCTTGTGGCCGGTCACATCCCGGACGAGCTTCTTGGCGTCGCCCACCGCGCCCGGCGCTGCGGCAAATGCCAGCGTGGCGAGATATTCCGCCATCGCCTCCATCTCGGTTTCGGTCTCCACCGTATACTGAGTGAGACCAATCTTCTCGGCGTAGGCGCCGTCGAAACTCTCCGCCGTAGCGAACAGCGCGTTGGTCATGCGCGGCCCGATCGCGGCGACCACGTAGGGGCTGATGGTAGCGGGTGTCAGACCGAGGCGCACTTCGGAGAACCGGAAGCTCGCGTCCTTCATCGCCACGCCAACGTCGCACGCCGCCACGAGGCCCGCGCCACCGCCCATCGCAGCGCCCTGCACCAGCGCCACGGTGAGCTGCGGCAGATCGTGCAGCGCCTTGAGCATGCGCGCAAGATCGAGCGCGTCGGCCTCGTTGTCGGCGCGGTCGCGGTCGCCCTGCCGCTTCATCCAGTCGATATCGGCGCCGGCGGAAAAATGCGCGCCCGCACCGCGCAGCAGCACCATGCGCACGTGATCGGCGCCCTTCAGCGTCTCGAATGCATCGGCGAGACCGGCGATCACCGCCTCATCGAAGGCGTTGCGCTTGTCCGGGCGATTGAGGCGCACGACCGCGAGGCCCTCGGGCGAAACGTCGAGCAGTACGGGATCGTCGGCCATGGCCGGCTCCTTCTGGTTGTCACACGGCCTTCAACGCGCGCGCGATCGCGGCGGTGCGTTCGTTCTCGGGTGTCTTGTGCAGTTCGAGCCACTGCACGCCAGTGAAGAAAAACTCGAAGTCGTCCGGCATCACCGCAGCCTCCAGGAACACCGGCAGCATAGGCTTCTTGTAGCGGTCGGCCAGATAAACCTCGCGCTTGACGTGATCGCTCTCGAAAGCGTGCGCCGAACACATCACCACGACGCCCTTCGCGCTCTTGATGGCGCGCACGATTTCGCCGGCCCAGCTCTGGCCGGCAGCGATGCCGCCCTTGTCAATCCAGACGCTGCGGCCTTGCGCCTGCACGGCCTCGACCACGGCCAGCACCGCCATGTTGTCGGCATGCGCGTAGGAGACGAAGAGCGACTCCGTGGCCGCCGCGGCGCCGGCGGGCGCCTCGCGCGCGCGCTTCTTCGCCTGAGTTCCCTTACCCCCGCGCGCCATGAGAAACGTGAACCCGATCAGCAGCAACGCCAGCACCGCGCCGCCAATCGGCAACATCGTCTGGTAAGCGTTCGTGGGAAGCTGACCGAGGAGATCGGCCCGCGTCGTCGCCAGTGTGTAGAGGCCGGCGCCAATGATCAGCAGCATCAGCGGCAGCAAGATGATCACCATGCTCGACGCGCCAGCGGATTTCCCTGCTGGTGGCGCGGACGCCGGTGCGGACTGAGGCGCTGGGCCCGCGGCGTCCGTTTGGGGAAACATCTTCAGATCCGCGCGCGCGGTGCGGGTGGTTGCGTCCTGCGCCACCTTGGCGACCGCCGCCCATCCGATATCGCGCTGCGCCTCGAAGCTCGCGTCGATCGATGGTAGATCGCGCAGGCCCACCGGCGCGAAGGCGCGATCGAGCTTGACCAGAACCAGCTGCTCATCCGCCCATGCCTCCAGCGTGCGCTTCTCGAACTGCAGCCGCTGCGGCGTGAAAACTGTGTCCTTCGACCAGAGCGCCACCACGGTGTCGCTGGCCTGCACATGGCGAAATCCGCGCTCGCCGTTTTCCAGTTCGACGAACAGCCCGCGCCGCTCGAGAAACTTCTCGAGCGCCTCGGCGACCGCCCGGTCGCTTTCGGCATGGGCGATGAAAACGGTCATGAATCCCTCCGCGGAGGGGCGCTATAGCAGGCGCATCATGGGGCTGGAAGGCGTTGAAACGCCGCCGCCCCGCCCCAAGGCGCGCTCAGTTCATCGTCGACCAGCTTGTCGCCAGTCGCACACGTGACGGCGCGAGTTCCTCGCCGCTGGCTAGCTGCACTGAGTGGATCACCGCCTCGATTTCCGCCTTCCAGAACTTGAGGAATTTGCGCACGCGCGGATAGCGCGGCGCAAGATCGAGTGTCTGCCACACAAAGCTCTGAATGAGCGTGGGGTGATCGGGCATGTAGTAGAGGACTTCCGCCGTCGTCAGGCGCCAGCCCTCAAGCTGCAGTCGCAACTCTTCCCGATCCATGCACGCGCTCCCTATTTGCTGCGCAGAGTCGTGTACGAGATCGTGAGCGTGCGGGTTCCCCGGCCAGAGTCAAACGCGTTGTTTGCTGGCAATCGACCGTCGATGCTGCTTTTCGCGCGTTTGCTGAAACGAGGCTTGCGCGCCAAGCACTCGCCTTCTGCGCGCATGAATTTTTGAAAGCGCGGCGCCTATTTCTGCGGCGCGCTCGACGCCGTAGCAGGCGCCGGACGCGGCATCGCCGCAAGCGCTTCGACAAGACCGGGGATCTGGTCGGCGCCTTCCTTCACCTGCAGGCTTGATCCTTCGAAGTCGCGACCGATCGGTTCAGCGCGGCCGCCCAGGCACTGTTGCAGGAAGCCCTCCGACACCGCGTAGAACGACGTGCGGTTTTGCGGGCGAGCAAAGCCGTGGCCCTCGTCGGGATAGAGCACATATGTCACCGGCAAGGTCTGGGCCTTCATCGCCGCGACGATCTGTTCGGATTCCGCCTGTTTTACGCGCGGATCGTTGGCGCCCTGCCCGATCAGCAACGGCCTGCGAATATCGCCCGCCTTGGTCAACGGCGAGCGCGACTGCAGCAGTACGCGACCTTCCTCCTCGGCGGGATTTCCCACGCGCAGGTAGAACTCGTTGCGGAACGATTCCCAGTAGGGCGGGATCGATTCAAACAGCGTGCGCAGGTTGGACGGACCGACGATGTCCACGCCGCAGCGATACATCTCCGGCGTGAACGCCAGGCCCGCGAGCGCAGCGTAGCCGCCGTAGGAGCCGCCGTAGATCGCCACACGATCGGGCGTCGTGATGCCACGCTGCACCGCCCAGGAAACGGCGTCGGTGAGGTCGCGCTGCATGGCGCCACCCCACTCCTTGTTGCCCAGATTGACAAACGCCTTCCCGAAGCCCGTGGAGCCACGGAAGTTCACGCTGAGCACCGCATAGTTGCGGTTGGCGAGCCATTGATGTTCGGGATTGAAGCCGTAGCGATCACGATACCACGGGCCGCCGTGCACGTTGAGCACGAGCGGAACCGGGCTTTCCGGCGCGCCGTCACCGTCCGTATCGGAGCCGGGTGGCAGCGTGAGATAGGACACCAGTGTCTGGCCATCACTCGACGCGATCTCGACCGGGATCATTGGCTGCAGCGGCGCATTCGCCAGCGCCGGGCGCTGACTGAACAGCGGCTTCAACGCTTTCGCAGGGCGGTCG
>JANNVF010000276.1:0-4849 GCA_031414315.1 Hyphomonadaceae bacterium
CGCCGAACTCATCGAGTGTGTCGAGTACTTCATCAATCTCTGGAACCAGCGGGTGAACGAGCCGCCGCGGCCGGATCTCATCTCCATGCTCGCGCACGGTGAATCGACGCGGAACATGGACCGCATGGAGTACCTCGGAAACCTGATCCTGCTCATCGTCGGCGGCAACGACACGACGCGCAACTCGATCACCGGCGGCCTCTACGCGCTGAACAAGTTTCCGAAGGAATACGACAAGCTGCGCGCCAATCCCGCGCTGATCCCGAACATGGTGTCGGAAATCATCCGCTGGCAGACGCCGCTCGCCTACATGCGCCGCACCGCGCTTGAGGACTACGAGATCCGCGGCAAGACGATCAAGAAGGGCGACAAGGTCGCCATGTGGTACGTCTCGGGCAACCGCGACGAGGAGGTGATCGAGAACGCCGACCAGCTGATCATCGACCGCCCGAACGCGCGCCGCCACCTGTCATTCGGCTTCGGCATCCACCGCTGCGTCGGCAACCGGCTGGCGGAAATGCAGCTGCGCATCGTGTGGGAAGAGATCATGAAGCGCTTCGACCACATCGACGTGGTGTCGGAGCCGCGCCGCGTGAACAACTCCTTCGTGAAGGGCTACGAGGAGATGATGGTGCGCGTGCGGGCCTGACGTCATGACCGCTCACCATATCAAGTATGCGGTCGACGCCGACGGTGTCGCCACGCTCACCATCGACCGCGCCGAGAAGCGCAACGCGATGACCTACGCGATGCTGCACGCCTTCACCGACACGGTGGCGAAAGCTGGCGCCGATGACGCCGTGCGCGTGCTGATCGTCACCGGCGCCGGGGGATCGTTCTGCGCGGGCACCGACCTCGCCGATCTCGCCACCATTCCGGGTGAGACGCGCGGCGTGCGCGGGGAAGCGAGCGAGGGCGGCAAGTGGTGGCCGCTCGTGCAGTGCCCGAAGCCGGTGATCGGCGCCATCGACGGCTACGCCGTCGGCATGGGCGCGGAGTTCTCCAGCCAGTGCGATGTCCGCATCGTCACCGACCGCGCGAAGTTCGCCTGGAATTTCGCGCACCGCGGCCTCGTGCCCGACACTGGCGCGGGCTCGTGGCTGCTGCCGCGTCTGATCGGGCCGTCGCGCGCACTGCGGCTGCTGTATTCTGGCGCAGTGATCGACGCGGCGGAGGCGAAGGCCATCGGTTACGCCAACGAAGTCGTCGTGCCTGAAGCGCTGATGGAAACCGCGATGGCCGAAGCGCATCGCTACCTGCAGTCCTCGCCGTTCTCGCTGAAGCGCATGAAAGAACTCGTCTGGCACGGGCTCGAGCGCGATGTGGCCGAGCACATGCAGGGCCACGTCACGGCGCTTTCGCAATGCTTCAAGTCCGCCGATCACAAGGAAGGCGTCGCGGCGTTCCTGGAGAAACGGCCGGCGAAGTTTATCGGAACCTGAATGCGCGCATAGGCAATCTTAGGGTCGCGTCTCTCACCCGGCCTTAAGCCGCCCCCTCTAGGATCGTGCTTCAGCAGCGGCGTGAAGCGCACTTCCAATGTAAGAGAAGAACACTGCCGCGCGCAGCGGCGCGTCGGTCGGCGACCAGTTGCGCGCGTTCGCCGCGCGACTTGGCGCCGGTCTGAAGAAGCGCGACGTGCATGTCCTCGAAACACCACGAGCGCCCCGTGAAGCGATCTATCGCAGCGCCACCATCGTCACGCTTGGCGGCGCACAACGCAACGTCGCGTTGAAGCAGCTCAGCGTAACGGGCGCGCGCATCGAGTTCCATTCCCGCGAACCGCTGCCTGAGCAGTTCGTGCTGATCGAGCCCATTCGCGGCCTGCGCCGTCGTGTCCGCGTCGTTTGGCAGGACGATTTCGTGGCGGGCGTCGCGTTCGTCGATGGCTGATCGAGAAGTTTCGCGCTCCGCGAAATACTGCGCGCGCTGCGAACAGCCGCGCGCGCGGGCGCATTTTTGAACGGCCCTCGCTCATGCCCGCCCGCGCCACTCAGCGCGCAGCATACACCGGCGCCACTGGTGTCGGATAACTTTCCCGCTACAGCGTCAGGCGGATTTCGCGTCGGAAGAGATCGATCGGCACGCGGCCGGTGTCGCGTTCGATGTGCCAGTAGGTCCAGCCGTTGCACGCGGTCGCGCCCATCGCAGCAGCGCCCATGCGGTGAATAGAGCCGGTGAGATCGCCGAACGACAATGAGCCATCCGGCCGCACGCGCGCGCGGCGTTTTCCGTCCGGCGAAACGAGCGTGTCGCCGGGGCGGATGAAACCCGCTTCCACCACCTGGCCGAACGGCACGCGCGGCTCGTCCTTCTTCGAGCGCGTGACGGCGAGATCTTCCGCAGCGCCCGGCGCCACGCTCGCGATTCGCTCGCGGGCGGCGTGGGCGTAGTCGGAGTCCCGTTCGATGCCGATGAAGCGACGGCCGAGGCGCTTGGCGGCGGCGCCTGTCGTCCCGGTGCCGAAGAACGGATCGATGACGAGATCGCCAGGCCGCGTTGTCGCCAGCAGCACGCGATGCAGCAGCGCCTCGGGCTTCTGCGTCGGGTGGATCTTCTTGCCGTCGTCGCCCTTGAGGCGTTCCACGCCGGTGCACAGTGGCATCGACCAGTCGCTGCGCATCTGCAGATCGTCGTTGAGCATCTTCATGGCGTCGTAGTTGAACGTGTACTTCGACGCCTTCGACTTGCCGGCCCAGATCAGTGTCTCGTGAGCGTTCGTGAACCGTGTGCCCTTGAAGTTGGGCATCGGGTTGGTCTTGCGCCAGACGATGTCGTTCAGCACCCAGAAGCCGAGGTCCTGCAGGATGGCGCCGACGCGAAAGATGTTGTGGTAGCTACCGATCACCCAGAGCGCGCCGTCGTCTTTCAGAAGGCGCCGCGCGGCGGAGAGCCAGTCGCGGGTGAAGCGGTCGTAGGTCTCGAAGTCGGCGAACTTGTCCCAGGCGTCGTCAACGCCGGCGACCTTGGTTTGGTTCGGCCGGGTGAGGTCACCGCCCAGTTGCAGATTGTAGGGCGGGTCCGCGAACACAAGGTCCGCGCAGCCTTCCGGCAGGGCGTTCATGGCCGCCACGCAATCGCCCTCGACGATCTGGTCGGCAAGCAACGGCGGCGGCGAGCGGCGGCGCATGAAATCCCCGGTGGTGAAAGGGCGCACTTTCGGGGAGCGCCGTAAACACTTCGTTCACGGCAGAGAATCATCTGGCGCAGCGATGTCAAGCGGCAGGTGATGCCCGACGCCGCGCCACATCCGCGACCGGCTTGAACGTCAGGCGATGGATCGCGCACGGGCCGAGGCTGTCCAGCGCCGCCTTGTGTTCGGGCACGCCGTACCCCTTGTGCCGCGCGAAGCCATAGCCCGGATAGCGGGCGCAGGCTTCGACCATCATGCGATCGCGGGTGACTTTCGCGATGATCGAGGCGGCGCCGATGATCGGCACGTAAGCGTCGCCGTCGATGATGGCTTCGACGGGGCAGTGCAGCTCCGGCGGGTCGTTGCCGTCCACCAGCGCTGCGGTCGGCGGCACGGAGAGGGCGGCGACCGCGCGGCGCATGGCGAGCAGGGTGGCCTGGCGAATGTTGAGCGCGTCGATCTCCGCCACCGTCGCCACGCCGATGCCGACGATGCCGTGCGCCATGATCTCCGCGTAGAGCGCCTCGCGTGTCGCTTCGTCGAGCTGCTTGGAATCGGCGATGCCTTTCGGCCTGCGCCGCGCCGGCAGGATCACCGCCGCTGCAACCACCGGCCCGGCCAGTGGCCCGCGCCCCGCTTCATCGATCCCGCAAATGCTCATGGTTAGAAGGGAAGCGCCGATTCAGCTGCGGTGTCGATCCGCGCCTACAGCGTCGCCGCGTTGAACGTATCGCACTGCGCCACGTCGCCGGTGTCGAAGCCGCGGCGCAGCCAGCGTTTGCGCTGTTCGGAAGAGCCGTGCGTGAAACTTTCCGGCTGCACATAGCCGCGCGACTGGCGTTGCAGGGTGTCGTCGCCGATGGCGTTGGCGGCGTTCAGGCCTTCCTCGAGATCGCCCGCCTCCATCACCGGCAGGCCCGCGCGCGTCGTGCCCGACCCCGCGATCTTGGCCCACACGCCGGCGAAGCAATCGGCCTGCAGTTCGATCTTCACCTGAGTGGCGTTGGACGGCCGGCCACCGCCGCTGGCCGTACTCATAATGGGGGTGATGTTCTGGATGTGGTGGCCGACTTCGTGCGCGATGACGTAGGCCTGCGCGAAATCGCCCGGCGCCTGGAAGCGCGTCTTCATTTCCTGGAAGAACGTCGTGTCGATGTACACCTTCCGGTCGGCCGGACAGTAGAACGGGCCGACGGCGGCGGTCGCGTTGCCGCACTGGGTGCCGACGCCGCCGCTGAACGCGACCAGGGTGGTCGGCGCATACTCGCGGCCGTTGAAGCCGTAGTGCGCGAATTTCCCGGCGGCGAATTCCTGCGTCCAGACATCTTCGGTGGAGCCGAGCACGGCGGCGAGGAACTGGCCGTCCACATCCGTCGGCGTGCCCGCCTTGCCCGGCGCGGTCGCGACCTGACCGCCGCCGCCGACCATGCCGAGCAGCATGTTCTTGATCGGCGCGGGTGCGAACAGGAACAAGAGGCCCGCAATGATGATGCCGCCGATGCCGAAGCGGCTGCCGATGAGCGAAATAAGGCCCATGCCGCCACCGCCACCACCGCCGCCACGCTGGCCGCGCCGGTCTTCGATGTTGCTGGAGCGTCGCTGATCGTCGAGCCGCATGTCCGGACTCCTGAAAATGGCCAGCCGAAACCCTAGCCGCCGCCCGCCGGGGCGGCAATGGCGGGCAGGCAAGCGGCGGCGCCCGCGAAATCGCGGTTG
>JANNVF010000277.1:0-3659 GCA_031414315.1 Hyphomonadaceae bacterium
CCGGCACGGTTCCGTCTCGCGCGGCATCCTTGACCATGCCCCGATGAGCGTGGTCTGTGTGCCCACGCCCGCCGCCGCGCCGATGGCCGGGCCGCGCATCCGCGAGTGCCAGCGCGTGCTCGTGGCGGTCGATCTCAACGAACCGCACGGCTTCGCCGCGCCCCACGGATATTCGATCGTCCAGCCCGGCGGCACCGTGCGCCTGCTGCACAATGTCGTGCCGCTCCAAGCGCTACGACGGGTGGACGAAAAAGAACCCGCGCAACTGGTCGCCGAATGCGAGGCGAAATTGCGCGCCCTCGCGCCGCTCGAAGCAGAAGCGCGCGGCATCGTGACCGAAGTGGAAGTCACCGAAAGCCGCGAAACCGCCGAGGCGATCTGCGCGGCGGCGGAGCGTTTCGGCGCGGATGTCATCTGCGTCGGCAGCCACACCCGCCCCGGCTTCACCGCCAAGGTGCTCGGCTCCGTCGCGCTCGCCGTGCTGCAAACCAGCCGGCGTCCGGTGCTGATCGTCTGGCCGCCGGCGGAGTGACTGCCCATGAGAGAACTCAGGGAAGCCAACTGGCATGAACTGCCGGAGCCGGAAGTGGTGCGGCTGCTGGAGAGCGATCCCACCCGCGGGCTGACGCCGGCTGAGGTCGAGACGCGGCTGCGGCAGTTTGGGCCGAATCAAATGACCGCGCAGCAGCGCGTCAGCCCGTGGCTCCGTTTCCTGCTGCAGTTCCATCAGCCGCTCATTTATATCCTGCTCGCCTCGACTGGCATCGCGGCGGCGATGGGCGAATGGGTGGATGCGTCGGTCATTTTCAGCGTCGCGTTCATCAATGCGGTCGTCGGCTATCTGCAGGAAGCGAAGGCGGAGAAGGCCATTGAGGCGCTGGCGAAAATGGTCCTCACCGAGGCCACGGTGCGGCGTGGGGGCGACAAGTTGCGCATCCCTTCGGCGCAGCTCGTGCCGGGCGACGTGGTGCTGCTGCAATCCGGCGACCGCGTGCCGGCCGATCTGCGCCTGCTGGTCGGGCGCAACTTGCACATCGAGGAAGCGGCGCTGACCGGCGAATCGCTCCCTGCCGAAAAACAAATCGAGCCGCTTCCCGCAGACACGATCCTCGCCGACCGCACGAATCTCGCCTTCACCGGAACGCTGGTCACGTCAGGCCAGGGCGAGGGCGTGGTCTTCGCCACCGGCGATAAAACCGAGATGGGCCGCATCGCCGGGATGATGAACCTCGCGGAGGATTTGCAGACGCCGCTCACGCGCAAGATCGCACAGTTCAGCCGCCTGCTGCTCTATGTGATTCTCGCGCTGGCGGCGTTGATTTTTGTCGCCGGCATCCTGCGGGGCAAGCCGTGGCCGGAGATGTTCATGGCGGCGATTGCGCTGGCGGTCGGCGCCATCCCCGAAGGCTTGCCGGCGGTCGTGACCATCACGCTGGCCATCGGCGTGGGGCGCATGGTCCGGCGGAACGCGATCATCCGCAAGCTGCCCGCCGTCGAGACGCTCGGCAGCACGACCGTCATCTGCTCGGACAAGACCGGCACGCTCACGCAGAATCAAATGACCGTGCAGGAAATTCATGCGGGCGGTCGGCTCTACCACGTCACCGGCAGTGGCTACGAGGCGGACGGGAAGATCCATTTCGAGCAAGCGCCCGTCGTCGTCGGTGAAAATGTCGCGCTCATCGAAACGCTCGGCGCGGGCTTGCTTTGCAACGATTCGCGGCTCGTCCGCAACGACGAAGGCCAGACCATCGTGCAAGGCGACCCGACCGAAGCGGCGCTGATCGTGGCGGCGCAGAAGGCGGGCTTGGCGGAGGAGGAAATGAGCGGGCGCCTGCCGCGGATCGAGACCATTCCCTTCGAGTCTGAATACCGTTACATGGCCACGCTCCACGGCGCCGAAGACGAGCCGAAGATCATCTACATCAAAGGCGCGGTGGAAGCCCTGCTCGGAAAATGCACGCACGCGTTCGGCGAGGATGGCAGCCTCTCACCGCTCGATGGAGCGCTTGTCCTTCGCCACGCCGAAGAAATGGCCACGCGCGGCTTGCGCGTTCTCGCTTTCGCCCGGCGAGAAATGCCAACGACGCACGATGGCCTGGAGCATGAGCATGTCGCCGGCGGGCTGACTTTCCTCGGCCTCCAAGGCAAACTCGATCCGCCGCGTCCCGAAGTCATCAAAGCAATCGCCAAGTGCCGCGCCGCTGGCATCCACGTCAAGATGATCACCGGCGATCACGTCCTCACCGCCAAAGCCATCGCCGCGCAAATCGGCCTGCACAGCGGCGCGGGCGTCGTCGGGCTGAGCGGCCGCGATTTGGAAAAGCTCACCGATGAGGAACTGGCCGACGCCGCCGAGCGCGCTTCCGTGTTCGCCCGCGTCGCGCCCGAGCAAAAACTTCGGCTGGTCAAAGCGCTGCAATCGCGTGGCCACGTCGTCGCGATGACCGGCGACGGCGTCAACGACGCACCCGCGCTCAAGCAAGCCGACATCGGCATCGCGATGGGCATCACCGGCACCGACGTGTCGAAGGAAGCCGCCGACATGATCCTGACCGACGACAACTTTGCCTCGATCGAAGCCGCCGTGGAAGAAGGCCGCAGCGTCTTCGACAACCTCACGAAATTCATCCTCTGGATCCTGCCGACCAATGGCGGCGTCGCGCTCATCCTGCTCGTCGCGATCGTCGCCGGCATCACGCTGCCGATGCTGCCCACGCAGTTGCTCTGGCTCAATCTGGTCACCGCCCTCTTCCTCGGGCTGACGCTGGTCTTCGAGCCGAAGGAAAGCGACATCATGCAGCGCCCGCCACGCGACCCCAAACGGCCGCTGCTCACCTTCCCGTTGCTCATGCGCACCGGGCTGGTGACGCTCATCTCGACCGGGGGCGCGTTCGGCCTCTTCGCGTGGGAACACGGCATCGAAGGCAAGAACGTTGAGGAAGCCCGCACCGCCGTCGTCAACGTGATCGTGATGGTCCAGAGCTTCTACCTGCTCAATTGCCGAAGTCGAAAGCGCTCGATGTTTTCCATTGGCCTTTTCTCCAATCGCTGGCTCCTCGCCGGCATCGCCGCGACCTGGCTGGCACAGCTCGCCTTCACCTACCTGCCCCTGCTGAACCGCCTCTTCCACACCGCCCCCGTGCGCGCCGAAGCCTGGCTCTACATCGTCGCCATCGGCCTCTTCACCTTCGCCGCCGTCGAGTTGGAAAAATGGCTGCGCTTCCGCGATCCTCAGCCGGCACAAACGCCATGATCGACGGGCTGATCCGCTGGTGCCTGAAGAACACCTTCCTCGTCGTCATCGCGGTCGCGGGCATCGTGTTCGGCGGTTACTTCGCGCTGAAGAACACGCCGGTCGATGCGATCCCCGACATCGGCGAGAAGCAGGTCATCGTCTTCGCCGACTGGCCAGGACGTTCTCCGCAGGACGTGGACAATCAGGTCACGTATCCGCTGACCACCAGCCTCACCGGCACGCCCGATGTGAAGACCATCCGCAGCATGTCCGGCTTTGGCTTCGCGATGGTCTTCGTCATTTTCAAAGACGAGGTGGATTACTACTGGGCGCGCTCGCGCGTGCTGGAACGCATCAACGTCGCTCAGCAGCGCCTGCCCGCCGGGGTCACACCGGTGCTCGGTCCCGACGCCACCGCGCT
>JANNVF010000278.1:0-7909 GCA_031414315.1 Hyphomonadaceae bacterium
TGGTGGTGGCGGCGCGGGAGAATCGCGGCTGGCCGGGCTGGCGCACCTTCCTGCTCATCGTGGCGGCGATGTTCTGCGCGCGCACCTGCGCCATGGCGTTCAACCGGATTGTGGATCGGAAGTTCGACGCGCTGAATCCGCGCACGTCCGGCCGGCATTTGCCAGCGGGCAAAATTTCCCTGTTCGGCGCTTGGATGCTCTGGGCGCTGGGCGCGGTGGGATTGATCGCGGCGAGTTGGTTTCTCGGCGACGCGCAGCGCGGGCACATCTGCTTCTACCTCTCGCCGCTCGCGCTGGCCGTGGTGTGTTTCTATTCGCTCACGAAACGCTTCACCGATTACACGCACGTCTTCCTCGGCGTGGCGCTGGCGCTGGCTCCGATTGGCGCGTGGCTGGCGGTGAAGGGCGAGTTTGGTTTCGTGCCGACGGCGCTGCCTGCGGGCGGTGATGCCGAGCAAATCGTGCGCGCGTGGCTGGCCCAGATGAGCACGGGACTTTCGCCCATCGTGCTCGCGCTGGCGGTGGTGTTCTGGCTCATCGGGTTTGATCTCATCTACGCGCTGCAGGATTACGACTTCGACCGCCAGCATGGACTGCACTCGCTGGTCGTGGTGTGCTTCTACTCGCTCACGAAACGGTTCACGGATTACACGCACGTCTTCCTCGGCGTGGCGCTGGCGCTGGCGCCGATTGGCGCGTGGCTGGCGGTGCGCGGGGAATTTGGTTTCGTGCCGCAGGAGGCGGCGGGCGCGGCGGAGGAAGTGGCGCGTATCGTTGAAGGCCTGAAGAGCGCGGGACACAAGGCAGTGCTCGCGCTCAACAAGGTGGACTCCATGCCGCGCGATGCGCTGCTCGGCGTGGCCGAGGCGCTGCATGCGGAAGGCGTCTACACCGACGTGTTTATGATCTCGGCGCTCACCGGCGATGGCGTGCCTGATCTGACGAAACTTCTCGCCGCGCGGGCGCCGGAAGGCCCGTGGCTCTATCCGGAAGACCAGGCGGCCGACGTGCCGTTGCGCGTGCTCGCGTCCGAGGTAACGCGCGAAAAGGTGATGCTGCGGCTGCACGACGAAATTCCCTACGAGATGACGGTGGAGACCGACGCCTGGCAGGAAAAGGCTGATGGCTCGGTGCGCATCGAGCAGACGGTTTACGTCGCCCGCGAAGGGCATCGGAAGATCGCCATCGGCGACAAGGGCCAGACGATCAAGATTATCGGCACGCTGGCGCGGGAGGAACTGCAGACATTCCTCGAGCGCCCGGTCCACCTCTTCCTGCACGTGAAGCTCAAGGAAAACTGGAGCGAGGAACGCGCCCGCTACGCCGCGATGGGGCTGGAGTGGGAGGGGTGAAGGCGCACCTGCGCACGCGATGAGCGTGGAATGGACAGATGACGCCATCGTGCTCGGCGCGCGTCCGTACGGCGAGACGCAGGCGCTGGCCGAAGTGTTCGCCCGCGAACACGGCCGCGCCGCAGCGATCGTTCATGGCGGCGCCTCCAAGCGCAACAAGCCGACGCTGCAGGGCGGCAACCTCGTCCGCGTTACCTGGAAGGCGCGCACCAGCGATCAACTGGGTTTCTTCGCGCCGATGGATCTGATGGAGCCGCACGCCGCGCGTTTGCTGGATGATCCGGCCGCGCTCGCGGGATTGTCGGCGGCGGTGGAGCTTGTCCGCGCTGGCACCGCCGAACGGCAGGCGTACGCCGGCCTCTACGATGCCCTCGTGGTGCTCATAGAATCGCTTGCGGTCGCGGAGCTGTGGCCGGCGATCTACACGCGCTTCGAACTCGGACTCCTGGCGGAGCTGGGCTATGGCCTCGATCTGTCTGAATGCGCGCTCACCGGCGCTAACGACGACTTGGCGTTTGTCAGCCCGAAGACCGGCCGTGCCGCCACCCGTTCCGCCGGAGAACCGTACGCCGACCGGTTGCTGCGGCTGCCGCCATTCCTGACCAACCCGTTCGCGCCGGTGGAATCAGGTGATGTCGCGGACGCCTTCACGCTGGCGGGCTATTTCCTGGAGCGGCGGATTTTCGACCGCCAGGGCCAAGGCATGCCTGATTCGCGCCGGCGGCTGATCGAGGCCTTGGGCCATAGGGGCCGACTCTAGGTAGAGAAACTCCAACTCAGGACACGACCCCGCCAAGCGGGACGAAGGAAGGCAGAATGGCCGACGACATGAGCCCCCCGCCGGAAGATGGCGGCCGCATCGTCAACGAACCGATCGCGGACGCGCTGTCGCGGCGCTTCCTGGCGTATGCGCTGTCGACGATCACCTCGCGCGCCGTTCCGGACGTTCGCGACGGCTTGAAGCCCGTGCACCGTCGCATCCTGTTCGGCATGTCGA
Source organism: Hyphomonadaceae bacterium (assembly GCA_031414315.1). Taxonomy (GTDB): domain Bacteria; phylum Pseudomonadota; class Alphaproteobacteria; order Caulobacterales; family Aquidulcibacteraceae; genus VFBF01. The sequence continues at coordinate 2,350 of JANNVF010000278.1, forward strand.
ACCTCGGCCTCTCGCCGGACGCAGCGTTCAAGAAAAGCGCCAAGATCGTCGGCGACGTGATGGGCGACTTTCACCCGCACGGCGACACCGCGATCTACGACGCCATGGTGCGTCTCGCGCAGGATTTCTCGTCGCGCTATCCGCTGGTCGACGGGCAGGGCAATTTCGGCAACGTCGACGGCGACAACCCCGCCGCCTACCGCTACACCGAGGCGCGGATGACGGCGGCGGCGCTGCTGCTGCTCGACGGCATCGACGAGGACGCTGTCGACTTCCGCGAGACCTATTCGGGGCAGGGCGAAGAACCCGTCGTTCTGCCGGGCGGATTCCCGAACCTGCTGGCCAACGGCGCCACCGGCATCGCGGTCGGCATGGCAACGGCCATTCCGCCACACAACGCCGCCGAACTGATTGACGCCAGCCTGCATCTCATCGCGCATCCGAACGCGACGATCGATGACATCATCAAATTCGTGCCCGGACCGGATTTCCCTACCGGCGCTATTCTCGTTGAGCCGCCCGCATCGATCCGCGAGGCCTACGCCACGGGCCGTGGCGGCTTCCGCCTGCGGGCGCGCTGGGAGCTGGAGGAAAAGACGCGCGGGATGTGGCGAATCATTGTCACCGAAATCCCGTACATGGTGCAGAAGTCGAAGCTGATCTCCGCGCTCGCCGATCTCGTCGAGAACAAGCGGGCGCCGCTGCTCGGCGACGTGCGCGACGAGAGCGCCGACACCATCCGCATCGTGCTGGAGCCCCGCGCGCGCACCGTGGAGCCCGCGGTGCTGATGGAGAGCCTGTTCAAGCTCTCGGAGCTGGAAACCCGCATCCCGCTCAACATGAACGTGCTCGACGCCAACGGCGCGCCCCGCGTGATGAACCTGAAGGAAGTGCTGAAGGCCTTCCTCGATCACCAGCGCGACGTGTTGCAGCGGCGCAGCAGTTTCCGGCTCGGCAAGATCGCCGCGCGGCTGGAGATTCTCGCCGGCCTGCTGATCATCTACCTCAACATCGACGAGGTGATCCGCATCATCCGCCGCGAGGACGAGCCCAAGCCCGCGCTGATCAAGCGGTTCAAGCTGACCGACGTCCAGGCCGACGCCATTCTCAACACGCGCCTGCGCCAGTTGCGCAAGCTGGAGGAGATGGAGCTGCGCGCCGAAGACAAGAAGCTGCGCGAGGAGCAGGCGGACTTGCTGGCGCTGGTCGCCAGCGAGGCGCGGCAATGGACGAAAATCAGCCAGCAGCTGAAGAAGACGCGCGGCCACTTCGCCGAGACGACGCCGTGGGGCAAGCGCCGCGCCACGTTCGGCGATGCGTCCGCCACCGCCGACATTTCGGTCGACGCGTTCATAGTGCGCGAGCCGATCACCGTAGTGCTCTCCGAAAAGGGCTGGGTGCGGGCGCTGCGCGGCCACACCGACGACATCGGGTCGCTAAAGTACAAGGAAGGCGATCGCGAGGCGTTCGTCCTCAAGTGCGAGACCACCGACAAGCTCATCTTGATGGCCACCGACGGCCGCGCCTTCACCATCGGCGCCGACAAGCTGCCCGGCGGGCGCGGCATGGGCGAGCCGATCCGGCTGATGATCGAACTTTCCGAAGATCAGGACCTGATCGCGCTGTTTGCGCTCACCGCTGGAGCCAAGATGTTCGTCGCCAGCACCGACGGCTACGGCTTTATCGTCTCGGAGGATGAGATGGTCGCCACCAAGCGCGCCGGCAAACAGATCCTCAGCGTGTCGGGCGTGGCCTACGCGCAGGTGTGCACGGCGGTGGAGGGCGATCACGTGGCGGTGGTCGGCGAGAACCGCAAGCTGCTGGTGTTCCCGCTCGACGAGTTGCCGGAAATGGCCCGCGGCAAGGGTGTGAAGCTGCAGGCCTACAAGGATGGCGGCCTCAGCGACGCTATCGTGTTCGCCGCCGCCGATGGCCTCACCTGGATCGACGCTTCCGGGCGCACGCGCGTGGTCGCGGAGTGGCGCGAACACCTCGCCAAGCGCGCCACCTCGGGGCGCACCGCGCCGCGCGGCTTTTCGCGCAGCGGGCGATTCCATGGCGACTGACGCTAAGCTGGTACGCCGTCACGAAATCGCCGCCAAGCGCCGTCACTGGCCAGCGTGACGCGCTCAAGCTAAAGGGTACGTCCGCCCGAAGGAGACTTAACGTCCATGTTGCTGATCATCCTGATCGTCGTCGGTGTCCTCGTCGTGATGGCGATCGGCATCTACAATCAGCTCGTGTCGCTCCGGAACCGGGTGACCCAGTCGTTCGCCGACATCGATGTGCAGCTGAAGCAGCGCCATGACCTGATCCCGAACCTCGTGGAGACGGTGAAGGGCTACGCGACGCACGAGAAAGGCACGCTCGAAGCGGTGATCCAGGCGCGCAACGCGGCGATGGCGTCGGGCGGCGGCACAGCGGCGCAGGCGCAGGCGGAAGGCGTTCTTGGCGCGGCGCTCGGCCGGCTCATCGCCTTGAGCGAGGCCTATCCAGACCTCAAGGCCAACGCCAACTTCCAGCAGCTCGCCGCCGAACTGTCGGACATCGAAAACAAGATCGCCGCCTCGCGCCGCTTCTTCAACAACGCGGTCAACGAGTACAACACCGGCATCCAGCAGTTTCCTGCGGTGCTGTTTGCCGGTCCGCTCGGATTCAGCTCGAAGACGAGTTTCGATCTGGGAGAGCAACGCGGCGCGCTGGAGCAGGCGCCGTCGGTCAAGTTCTGAGACGTTTGCGGCGCGTGAGGTAACGGGCGATGCACGCCTTCGGGCTTGGCACCCACATCTCCAGCAACAACCTGAAGTCGGTCCTGCTGCTCGCCGGCTTTCCGGTGCTGCTGCTGTTGCTGATGTACGCACTCTTCCTGCTCTATGCGGGCGTGGCGGGGGCGGAGTACCAGCCGGGCGTGAGCGAGATGGCGCAGCCGTTCGTCTGGGCCGCCAACGCGATGACCGGGGCATGGCCGTTCGCCATCGGCGGCGCGGGCGTGTGGTTCACCATCGCTTACTTCTCGCATCAGGCGCTGATCGACATGTCGACCGGCGCTGTGGGCCTGTCGCGCAAGGACGATCCGCGCAGCTACAACCTGCTGGAGAACCTCTGCATCTCGCGCGGTATCACCGTGCCGGCGCTGCGCGTTATAGACAGCCCCGCGCTCAACGCCTTTGCCAGCGGCCTGCACGCAAAGCAGTACAGCATCACGGTGACGCGCGGCCTGCTGCTGACGCTCGATGATCGCGAACTGGAGGCGGTGCTCGCGCACGAACTGACCCATATCCAGAACCGCGACGTGCGCCTGCTGGTGATCGCGGTGATCTTCGTGGGCATCTTCTCGTTCGTCGGCGAGATGATGTTCCGGGGCTTCATCCACACCAACTGGAGCGGCGGGCGGAGCAGCCGCAGCAGCAACGATTCCCGCAGTTCCGGCGGTGGCGCCATCATCGCCATCGTCGCGGCGCTTGCCATCATCGCCGTCGCTTACGCGCTCGCCATCGTCATCCGGTTCGCGCTCTCGCGACGGCGGGAATATCTGGCGGATGCTGGCGCCGTCGAACTCACAAAGAACCCCGACGCACTGATCTCGGCGCTGCGCAAGATCTCCGGCCACGATGCGGTCGAAGGCGCGCCAGCGGAAGTCCGCGAGATGTTCATTGAGAACCACCACACCGGCATCGGCGAAATCTTCGCGACGCACCCGCCGATGGAGAAACGTATCGCAGCGCTTGTGGAGTTCGGTGGCGGCCACGATGTGCAGTTGGCCGCGCCGCCCGCCCCGCCGCGCAAGGGGCCGTGGGGCTAGGACGGGAGCGCGGACATCCATGACCGAGATCTAGTCTTCGGAAATGTTCTCGCCGTGTTCGGTGTCCACGAACGCGCGCCATGCGCCGCCGCGCAGCAGTTCGATCGGCTGGAACTGCGCCTTGTACGCCATCTTCTCGCTGCCGCGGACCCAGTACCCGAGATAGAGGTGCGGGAAGCCAGCCGCCTGCGCCTGTCGGATGTGGTCGAGGATGATGAAGCTGCCGAGGCTACGCTTGGCGTCGCGCGTATCGAAGAAGCTGTAGACCAGCGAAATACCATCACGCAGCACATCGACAAGTGCGCACGCGGCCAGCTCGCCACGATCGGGGCCGTCGCCGAAGCGATACTCCACGATGTGCGTCTTGACCGAGGTTTCTTCGATCATCGCCGCGTAATCGAGCAGTGTCATATCGGCCATGCCGCCTTCGCCATGACGCGAGAGAAGATAGCGGCGCAACAGCCAGAATTGTTCTTCGGTCGCTTCGCCCGGGCGAAGGTGTCGTGTGATGTCCTCGTTGCGCTGAAGAATTTTCCGCCAGCGCCGGTTGGGCGAGAACGCGCCAACCACGACGCGGGCCGAGACGCACGCTTCGCAGTCGTCGCATGCAGGGCGGTACGCGATGTTCTGGGAGCGGCGGAAACCTGCATGCGTAAGGCTGTCGTTGACCGACGCGGCGTCCGGCCCGTCGAGGCCGGTGAACACCTTGCGTTCCTTGCGGTCGGGCAGATACGGGCACGGCGACGGCGCGGTGAGATAGAACCGGAGGTTCCGGGTGGCGAACTGCCTGGTCACGCGAAGATGAGTCCCGTCATGGAGTGATGGTCCGGGGACGGGGGCGCTGCGTCAAGTTTGTTCATCCGTCATGGCGCAGCCCCCACCGGCAAGACGGGCGCCTCGCGCAGCAATGTCACCGAGACGCGCCGGTTACCGGGCAGCGTTGGATCGTCGGGGAACAGGGGCTCTGAATCCGCCTTGCCGGCGACCTGATAGATGCGGTCCTGCGGGACACCCGCCGCCTGCACGATACGGCGCGCCGAGTTGGCGCGGTCGGCTGACAGCTCCCAGTTGGTGATTCCGCGCCGCGCGGGCTGTGAGCCATCGGTGTAGCCGGCGATTGACAGGCGGTTGGGGAGTTCGGCGGCAACGTTTGCCACGGCCGCCAGAAGCTTGCGGGCGCGCGGGTTCAGGTCCGCGCCGCCGGCCTCGAACATCGAGCGGCCTTCCTGATCGACCAGCTGGATGCGCAGGCCTTCCGGCGTCACTTCCATCAGCACATGCTTGGACAGCTCCGCGAGGTCCGGCATGTCCTGGATGGCTTGGCGGATCGATTGTTCGGCGCGCTCGAACTCGGCGTTCTCGCGGGCGGCGCGAGCCTGGGCAAGCGAAGCCTCGCTGGCTTCGGCTGTGCCGTCCTGGGGGTCGGGTGCGCCCTGCAGATCACCGCCGTTGGAGCGGCCGTCCTTGAACTGGGTCTCGTTGGCTTGCCGCGCGCCCGAATCAGCCAGCGCCTGGCCAGCGAGCAGGCCGCCGGCGCCGCTGGTGGTCTCCGATACACTGGCGGGCGCGAAGAAGTCCGCGATGCCGCGTTTCTGCTCGGGGCTCGTGGTGTTGATCAGCCACATCAACAGAAAGAACGCCATCATCGCGGTCACGAAGTCGGCGTAGGCGACCTTCCAGGCGCCGCCATGGTGCCCATGGCCGCCGCCCTTCTTGACCTTCTTGATGACAATCGGGGCTTTGTTGGCGGCGGCCATC
>JANNVF010000279.1:0-3257 GCA_031414315.1 Hyphomonadaceae bacterium
GCGCTGCGCAACGCCGGCATGCCCGGCGGGACCGCGCTGCTCACCTCCGGCGCCATGGTGTTCGGCGTGGTGATGGCGGGGGTCGCGGCCTACAACGGCTATCTCGCGATCGATCGGGCCCGCGCCGAGGACGAGCGCGACCGCCTGCAACTCCCCGACGGGCCGTGCTGCGTGGTCTGGCGCGGCGGCGATGAGGCGGAGATGCCGTGGGCGCTGACCAGCCCGGTGGACGTGCACTTCCCGAAAATCGCGCGCCGGTTCGGCATCGAGGGCATCGCGGTAGTGGATTTCGACATCACGCCGGAGGGCCGCGTGAAAAATATCCACTGCATCGACGTGTGGCCGTCGCCGATCTTCTACGCCGCCGCCAAGGCCGCCATGAAGGATGCGCGGTTCGAGGTGCGCGAGGGCGCGACGCCGCGATTCGGGCCGAGCTACCGGATGCCGTTCGTGTTCCGGATCCAGGGCTCCGCGCGGGTCACCGATCGTGGACGCAGAGCAAGGCAAGCGCGCCGCCTTAAGGCTTCCTGAACCCTCCTTGCGGTGTGGTTAGGACGTCGCGCTTTGAGACAGGCGCGCCATCGTCCAGACTCCGTGAATCTCCGATTGATTCGCGGGATTGCCCTTCGTGGGTATTTTAGGGGCTGCCGACGTGACCGCATCTATCGCGCCCTTTCTCGTGACGGCCGGCGCCGCCGCCGTCGCTATCGCTGCGCTGCTGTGGGCGTTGCGCGTGACCGACGGCGCGCGCGGCGTCATCGCCCGCTGGAAGAACGAAGTCGCCACGCTCGAGCTGATGCTGGCGCGATTCAACTCCATTCTCGGCGCGCATCCGGGCGTGATCCTGATCTGGGAAGACGCGGGCGCCGCATCTGAAAACGGCGCCTTGAGCGATTGGGGCCAGCCGCGCGCGTATGGTTCGGCGCTGGCGCTGGCGAGTTTGCTGCGGTTCTCCGATGCGTCGATGGACGCCGAGACCTCCGTGCGCATTCTGCAAGGGCTGTCGGCCTTCGATGCGGAGGACGCCACCGGCCGCGCCACGCGCCTGTCGCCCGCGCTGACGCGTCTGCGTCGCGAAGGCACGCCGTTCTCGATGACCATCTCCACGTCCGAAGGCATGTTCGTCGAGATCGACGGACGCACCGCGGGGTCGCGCGTGGTGGTGTGGATCGTCGATACGAATGTAAAAGGCATCGAGGAAAGCGGCGCGCAGGACCGGCTGTGGCGCGACCCGCGCCGCGTCATCGCGCGTGACCCCACGTTCTTCCTGGAAATCCTGCAGGGCGCCCCGTTCCTCGCGTGGCGCGTCACCGACGGTGGCAAGCTCGAATGGGCCAACGACGCCTATCTGAAGGCGCTCGATGCGAAATCACCGGAGCAGGCGGTGGCGCGCAACCTGTTGATCGACCAGGCGGCGGCCGAGCAGGCGCGCCGCGTTATCGATGGCGGCCAGGAAATCACCGAGACGCGGCCCATCGTGATCGACGGCAAGCGCCATGCGTTCAGCGTGATCATGACCCCGGTGGTCGGCGGCGCCGCGGGCATGGCGTTCGACATCACCGAGCGCGAGGAGCTGCGCGAGAACTTCACGCGGCACGTCTCCGCGCACGACGAGACGCTCAATCACCTCGGTGAAGGCATCGCGGTGTTCGGGCCCGACAAGCGGCTGATCTTCCACAACAAGGCGTTCGCCGACATGTGGAAGCTCGATCCCGCGTTCCTGCTCGACAAGCCCACGCACGCGCAGTGGCTCGACGAGCTGAAGTCCAAGCGCATGCTGCCGCTGCACGGCAACTACGCCGAATGGCGCGCGGGCGAACTGGCGCTCTACCAGGAAGTGGCGCAGCTGCCGGAAGATCCGTGGAACCTGGAAGACGGGCGCATGCTGCGCATCGCGCGCCAGCGTCACCCGATGGGCGGGCTGCTGCTCGTGCTGTCGGACATCACCAACGAACAAACGCTGCGCGGCCAGTACAATAATCTCGTCAAGGTGCAGCAGGCAGCCCTTGATCGCCTGCACGAAGGCGTTGCGGTGTACGGCGCCGATGGCCGCATGCGGCTAGCCAACGCGGCGTTCTACACCATGTGGGGCCTTGAGGCCGAGGCGCTGCCCAACAACTCCGACTTCGACCGCTTCGTAGAATACAGCACGCCACTCTATCACGAGGCGTCGGTCTGGAAGGACGTGAAGGCGCGCATCACCGACCCCAGCCCCAACGCGCGGCGCGAGGATCGCGGCGAGATGCGCCGCTCCGACGGCTCCACCGTGGTGTTCCTCACCCGGCCGCTGCCGGATGGCGCGACGCTTGTTGCCTTTCTAGACGTGACTGCATCGAAACGTGTGGAAGACGCGCTGCGCGATCACGCCGAAGCACTCGAAGCCGCCGACCGTCTGAAGACCGAGTTCGTGCAGAACGTGTCGGTGCAACTGCGCGATCCGCTGCAGACGATCACCGGCTTCTCCGAAATGCTCGCCAACCGTCTCGCCGGCCCGCTCAACGATCGCCAGCAGGATCAGGTGAACATGGTGCTGCTGGCGTCGCAGCATCTGTCCAAGCTGGTCGACAACGTGCTCGATCTGGCGATGATCGAGGCGGGCGAACTGTCACTCGAAGTGTCCGATGTGGCGCTGCTGCCGGCGCTGCAGGAAGCGGCGGGCGCGGCGGCGACCTCCGCAAAAGACACCGAGATCCCGATCAAGATCGAATGCGATCCCAAGATCGGCTCCATCCGCGCGGACGACAAGCGCATCCGCCAGATCCTGTTCAACCTCGTGTCCAACGCGCTGCGCTTCACCGAACGCGGCGACAAGATCACCATCGGCGCCGAGCGCGTCGACGGCATGGTCCGCTTCTGGGTCACCGACACCGGCCGCGGCATGCCCTACGAAGCGCAGGCGGCGGCGTTCGACAACTTCATGTCCGGCGACAAGCAGGGCGCGGGACTTGGGTTGGCGCTGGTGCGCTCGTTCGCGGAGCTGCATGAGGGCTGGGTGGCGCTACGCTCAGAGCCGGGCGAGGGAACGACGGTGAGCGTGCACCTGCCGACGGTTGGGGCGATGAGTATCGCGGCGGAGTAGGTCCTGGAGCGCGGGCGCCCTCGCCCGCGTCAGGTCTGCGAGATCGAGGCATGGGCGCGGGCGCCCATGCTCCATGGAATGCGCTAGCTTTCGTCGATGCACCGCCGCTTGCCGCACGTCCGCGATCCCGGTCACATCCAGCACATCGTGTTCTGCACACGCGGCGCATTCACCGAGG
>JANNVF010000280.1:0-1877 GCA_031414315.1 Hyphomonadaceae bacterium
GACGAGCGTCGGCGACGCGAAGATTCAGCGTGAGGCGGATGCAGCCAGGGCGTACTCATCGGCTGGTAACACGACCGAGGCACTGCGGATCTGGACCGAGTTGGCACGCAATGAAAACGGGCCGCTGGCCGCCGAAGCACACGTTCGACTCGGTGAGTTGGCCGTCAAGCAGTAGACGCGCTGCAGGCTGCAGAAAAGAGCGGGACGCGCACCGAATCGCGCGTCCCGCTCTTTTTGCGTCTCAGTGACGGGTACCTCCGGTGCGTCTCGTCCGACGGGGAGCATGACCGCAGGCGAATGAGCGGGACTGGGCCCGCCGACGGGTGGCCGCCCATCTGTTGGTCTGTGCTTCCATTCGCCTGATGCTGGCTCCAGTTCGTGCGGTCGGTGTCGCGTTCCGGCGTGGCTGGCGGTGTTTTCAGAGCCTTGCGGTACGTCAGCGTACGTCACAGGCGTCCGACTTTACTTCTTATAAGAAGTATTATGTAAACTAGACACAGTGGAAAACTGTGGATAAGTGCCCCTTTCAGGCTCCCGCTGTGGAAAGCCGAGTCGGTTAAGCACAAATCCGATCGATGCCTCGTCACACCCGCGTCACGGCCCAGGTCTGCCACTTTCGACACCTTCCACCCTCCGACTGACGTGCTCGTCCCCGGTTCGGTCGCGTCAGCGGTAGTCCTGGAGGACGCCGCGGAACACTACGCGTCCTTCGCCGGCGAGCTCGCTCCAGCCGCCATCGTCGTCAGCCGGCAACCTCACGGTCAACACGCGATCACTCGCAGTTCTGAGGCGAATCGGAGCCACGCCCGGTGCCATGTCCCACGCGCGGAGACATGCTGCCGAGGCGACGGCACCTGTGCCGCAGGCGTACGTCTCCGCTTCGACACCGCGCTCGTAGGTTCGGATCAGCCAGTCGCCCGAGCCGCTGGCTGGGCTGACGAAGTTGACGTTGGCGCCTGCGGGAGCGCGCTCGGAGCCGTAGCGAAGCGCCTCGCCACGTCCGGCAACGTCGATCGCGCCAAGGTCGTGTACCAGTACGACAAGATGCGGTACGCCAACGACGGCGAATCCGATGCGGAGTTCGCCGGCGGCGCAGGTTTCCGCGGCCGTCGCCTCCAGCGCCGTGACCGGCGCGAGCCGGACCGAGGCGGCTCCTTCGTGATCGATCGATGCCTCGATCAGACCGGCGTCCGACATGAAGTGAAACATCTGTTCACGCGTAACAAGTCCAAGCATGACAGCACTTTGCGCTGCGCAAAGTGACGCATTGCCGCACAGCGTGGCCCGCGAACCGTCTGCGTTGTAGTAGCGGATTCCGAAGAGAGCGGCGTCGGCGTCAACGATCAAGACGATCCCGTCAGCACCGACACCGAGATGGGCTCGGCAGAGCGACACAATCTCCGCCGGCGTCTCCAATGGGTCCGCGGCTGCTCCGATGCCCCGGGCGTCGAAAAAGAGAAAATCGTTGCCCGACCCGGACATTTTCCAGAAGGTGCGGCCGGCGGCGTGCACTACAGCCGCCCGGTGATCGACCACCATCGCAGCCGCCAGACCATCCAGATGGCCTCGCGGAAGATCCGCTTGGACATCTTGCTCTCCCCTTCGGTGCGATCGGTGAACACGATCGGAATCTCCGCAATGCGAAACCCCTTCTTCCAGGCGCGGAAACTCACTTCGATCTGGAACGCGTACCCGTTGGAGCGAACGTCATCGAGATCGATGGCCTCGAGCACACTCCGGCGGAAACACTTGAAGCCACCGGTGGCGTCGTAGAGTTGGAGCCCGGTGATCGTTCGCGCGTAGATGTTCGCGCCGTAGCTGAGTATCAAGCGCGAGATCGGCCAGTTCACGACGGTCACCTTCCCGTCCCGGTACCG
>JANNVF010000281.1:0-6996 GCA_031414315.1 Hyphomonadaceae bacterium
GTCGCCGGGCCGCGCGCAATTCGTTGAGTGTGAACACCTGCCGCACAACGTGTGTTTTCTAGCCGAGTAGCAATCAACAACGGGTGGCGTCGCCATGAACAGTGTGGTCCTTGAAATGCGCGCCGCCCCGTCCGGATCGCATGGCCAGAAGCGGATTGGGAGAAAGAAGAAGCGTGTCGCGCTTCTCGGCAACTTCCCGCCCCGTCGCTGCGGAATCGCCTCGTTCACGGCTGATGTCCACGCGTCCATCCAGGAGGATGCAGACTGCATCGTTGTCGCGATGGAGGATGCCGTCGACAACCAGTCGTACGCCGCGCCAGTCGCCCATGTGATCCGACAGAACGTCGAGAATGACTACGTTTCAACGGCGATGGCCCTGAACGCTGCTGGCATTGACATCGTGTCCGTACAGCATGAGTTCGGAATTTTTGGCGGCGTTGCCGGCGAGCATATCCTGCTGTTTCTCGACGCTCTGAAATGCGCGGTCGTTAGCACGCTTCACACCGTCCTGAAGGATCCCAACGAGGATCAATGCCGTGTCCTGTCCGCTATCGTGCGGCGATCGTCGCGGGTCATCGTGATGTCGAACGTTGGTCGAGACATCCTGATTGCGAACTACAACACGCCTCCAGAAAAGATCGTCGTCATCCCGCATGGTGCGCCCGACCGTCCGTTCGTGACAACCGGAGCGATGAAGCAACGCCTAGGGTTCGTCGACCGCGACGTCCTTTTGACGTTCGGGTTGCTCTCCCCAAACAAGGGCATCGAGAGCGTGATCCGGGCGCTGCCCGCAATTATCGCAGAGCAACCGCAGGCTCTTTATGTCGTTCTGGGCGCGTCACATCCACACCAGGTCTTGCACGACGGCGAGGCGTATCGCGACAGTCTTCGCGATCTGGCCTCCGACCTCGGTGTCGCCGCCCACGTCCGGTTTATCGACCAGTACGTCGATCTCGACGCGCTGCTCGACTACCTCACTGCCGCCGATATCTACATTACCCCGTACCTCAACGCCGCGCAGGTCACATCCGGAACGCTGTCGTATGCGGTAGCGCTGGGAAAGCCAGTCGTATCGACGCCCTATTGGCACGCGCAAGAGCTTCTTGGCGACGGTGTCGGCGAGCTCGTGCCGTTCAACGACGCGACCGGAATCGCCTACGCGGTACGTGATCTTCTTACTGATCCTGGCCGACGTAAACTGCTTGCGACGCGCGCCTACGCGCGCGGGCGCGACACCATCTGGGCGCGTTCGGGGGAAACCTATCTGGCGACCTGTGACGCCGCGATTCGCGAGCACCAGACCCGGACCTCACATCGAACGGCCCAGACCAACGTGGAGCCGACGTTCGCCGCAATCGCGCGCATGAGCGATGATTGCGGCATGCTGCAGCACGCCAAGCGCGCGGTGCCGGATCGCACGCATGGCTACTGCATCGACGACACCGCCCGCGCGTTGATCCTGCTGCAACGCGGCGCACGTCTTGGCGTGCGGTTTCCGGCCGGCAACCGACGCATGGAGACCTATGCCGCTTTTGTCGAGTACGCGTGGAACCCAGACGCGGGACGGTTCCGGAACTTCATGTCATATGACCGCCAGTGGCTTGAAGCGCGCGGCTCCGAGGACAGTTCGGGGCGGGCACTGTGGTGCCTCGGCGAAACCGCGCGATGGACGACGGACGCCCAGATGCGCCTGTGGGCGCTGGATCTGGCGGCGCGCGTGACGCCAGATCTCAACGATATAAAGCCACTTCGCGCGTCCGCGTTTTGCGTGCTTGGATTGCGCCACCTGCTCGCGATAGAGCCGCACAATGCGGACTACCTACGCCTGCTTTCCGCCTGCGCCGGAAGAGTGCACGCGGCCCTTCGCGGGCAGCGCAAGCCAGGCTGGACATGGTTCGAGCCGACGTTGACCTACGACAACGCGCGCTTGCCGGAGGCATTGCTCGCGGCGAGCACAGTTCTGCACGCGCCGGAGATGCGTCAGGATGCGCTTGCAGCCTTGCGATGGCTGGCTGACATGCAGACCGGCGTCGGCGGCGTTTTTCAGCCAGTCGGGAACAGAAGTTTCTATCAGTCGTACGCCACTCCCGCGCTTTTCGACCAGCAACCGGTAGAAGCCGCAGCGATGGCTGACGCTTGCGCAGCCGCGTACGCGCTAACCACCGACACTACCTGGATCGACGAGGCCGCCCGCGCGCATGCGTGGTTCCTCGGCGCAAATAGCGCCGGCGCGGCCATGCGGTCTGCCGACGGCGCTGGATGCTACGACGGTCTGGGTGAAACCGGCGTCAACTTCAATCAGGGAGCGGAATCGCTGCTGGCGTTTCAGTTCGCGAACTGCACAATGAAGCTCCTGCTCGACCGCACCGCTCGGGCACAAACCTTCAGCTGACCCTCGAGATCCATGACCAACATTCGGCACTATCCACTTCGTCTGACGGCGGAGCCGGAACGGGTTGTGATCCGCCCGTTCCATATTGCGTCGGAGCCGCGCGACCTGAATCCGCAGCAGCTGAACCGCACGACCCGGATTGTCGATGAGGTGATGGGTATGTCCGAGGCGACGTGCGCGGGCATTCTGGCGTCCATCAACGCAGACTTCGGTTCGCGTCATTGGCAGACTCGGAAAATCTACCTGGAGCGCTACAAGCGGATCGCGTCTGACCTCGGATTGCGCAACAGCCTGAGCGACATTCGCAAGCAGGTGATAGGCGCGCACTTCTGTCACGAATACTCCTACGCCGCCGCGGCGATCATGAATCCGTCGATCGTGCCACACGTGGACCAGTCCGGGTTACCGCCCGGCGCGCAGCGCTTTATCCTGTCGTTACGGACCGTCGGCGAGGGCCATATTTCGTCGATCACATTCCGGGAAGGCATCATTGACGGGCACGGCGAACTTTCACTCTGGCCGCAACCACCCTTCTCCATGGCGATGGTAAGTGAGCCCATAGCGCCGAGCGGCGCAGTCATCGCGCATCTGCCGTCTACAGCGCCCCTCTCAGGCGCCGTGGTGTTTCCGTTCACGCCTGCGCAGCGAAACGGCCTGGAGGATCTGCGCCTTGTTCGCTTCGACGAAGGCGACGAAGCAGCGACTTACTATGGCACTTACACCGCTTACTCGGGCTCCAGCATTCGCTCGGAGATTCTGGAGACCCGGGACTTCAGAAACATTTCGCTGATGCCCCTGCGCGGCGACGCATCAAACAGCAAGGGGATGGCGCTCTTTCCGAAGCGCATAAACGGCGCCTACGCAATGATCGGACGGCAGGACAATGAAAGCCTGTTCTATATGGAATCCGATGACCTGCATTGCTGGAACGCCGGCGAACGCATCCTTGGGCCGAGGTTCGCGTGGGAGCTCGTGCAGATGGGAAACTGCGGGGCGCCGATCGAGTTGGACGAAGGCTGGCTGCTGTTGACCCACGGCGTCGGTGCTATGCGCAAGTATTCGATCGGCGCGGCGTTGCTGGACAAACGCGATCCCCGCAAGGTGCTGGCGCGATCGGTCACGCCATTGCTGTCCCCGTCCGCCAACAGCCGCGAAGGGTATGTGCCAAACGTGGTCTACACGTGTGGCGCGCTTCGGCACGGCAACAGCCTGCTGCTTCCCTATGGAGTCGCCGATAGCTCGGTGGCTTTTGCGCTCCTGGAGCTCCGCGACCTGCTGGACAGCCTGGTCTGAGCGCTCAGACCGCCGCCTTGGACAAAGCGTCAAGCGAGTGCTGGGCCAGCGCAACTTCTCGGAGGCGGGCGTTTTCCCCACCGCTCATGCCTTCGTTGCTGGACTCCGACAGACGTTCGGCGTCGAGTCGCCACGCGCTCAAGACGCGCGACATTTCCTCTCGTGTCAGCGCGTCGTCGATCAAAACATCCGTCGGCGATTTGTAGCACTTGGACGGATTCAGCATCTTTTCGTCGAGCGTCGCCATAGTTGGCTCCATTTGATCAACTGCGGCGCAATGGCACCCCACGCCCGCAGAACCAGCGTCCACCATCACATCCTGGCGTCGCCTCACTGTTTCGGTGTCAACGCGGCGCGCTGCATTCGCGTTCCATCTGTCGCACCTCACCGAGCCACCTCGCTGCTTTCCGACAGGAACCACCCCAGCACGCACGCGTTTCCTGTGTGGCGGCGATTGGAGCTGCGGAATTGGAGACAGTCATGGCAAATACTGGAGATTTCGTCACGAATGGTGACGCTGCGGTGTCTGGCGCGCGCGATGCGCTGGGCAACGTAGTGCGTGAGGTGAAAAAACTGAACGCCCACTTCATGGACGATGCAAAGGCGAAGACCGACAAGGTCGCCACACTTGTCGAAAAGCAAAGTCGCGAGGCCCTGTCCAACCTTCAGCACACCGTCAAGGAAAAGCCAGCATTGTCGGTCGGCATCGCGGTTGGATCCGGCATTTTGCTGGGCCTTCTGTTATCGGCGCGTCGCTAACACCTTTGGCGCCTCAGCGAAACGAAGGGAGCGATGACTATAGGGTCATCGCTCCCTTTTTCTGCGAGCTTAGTCGCTATGAAAACGCCTCAGCCACTTCTGCTGACTGCGGCGTTGTAGGTCACATCGATAGCGACTATCTCGCGTTGCGCTGCACGAAGTCATCCACCTGTTTTTCGGCATCTTCCTTGGCGATGCCGTAGCGTTCCTTCAATTTACCGACGAATTGATCGCGGCCGCCACGCGCTTGCGCGAGATCGTCATCCGTCAGCTTGCCCCACTGCTTCTGCGCGGCGCCTTTGTGTTGGTCCCATTTCCCTTCGACTTGCGTCCAGTTCATGTCGTGCCCTTTCAGTAAATCCGGAGCGGGCGCTCCGGCAGGACAACAACGGGTAGTCGGTTTTCACGTTCCACCATGCGCTGCGTAGTAGCCGCAGACGCGCGGAAACTACTGCGCCATTTCAACGCTATTCTTGTGCAGCCGGATACGCGCCACGAAGGCGCCCGGCTGAGCATACTCGACGGTCGCGCCAATCTGACGCGCAAATCCTTCGATGATGCGGTGGGCTATCGGCGGCGCCACGCGCGCATTGGTCAGTTCCGGCGATGCAATCGTGAAGGAGATGCCACCCTCTTCGTCCGACTTCAGGGAAAGGCTGATCGTCGCTGGAGCGCCATCCGCGAGCACATCCAGCGCCTGCAGCAGGCTCTCCCCCATCAGAAAGGCAAATGGCACCGCGTAGTCGACATTCGTGCGGGTCGGCTCGAAGGCAGTCTGCAAGCTGACGTTGGCCGCGCGCGGCCCCCTGGAGGTGACCAAGGCATGGCAGATGTCGGTCGCGAGCTTGTCGAGCCGCACATCGTGCACTTCCCCCGAGCTGTGAATTTCATTCTGCGCAAGTGCAAGCAGCTGGACGCGATCCTGCGCTCGCGCGAGTCCGATGGCTTCCTGGTCGTTGTCGCTCGCGCGCGACAGGATGGACAGGATGCTGGCCACCACCTGAAGATTGTTCTTCACACGATGGTTCACTTCGCGCAGCAATGCGCGTTCTTCCTGCAGCGCTTCGGCAATCCGTTTCTCGCGGCCGCGCAACGTCTTGGCCATGGCCGCCAGCGTGCGCCTCAACGACAGGAATTCTTCAGGCGCATTGTGGAAGCCGGCCGGCGTGACGGTTTCCTCGCCACGCGCGTAGGCGCGCGCGAGCGCATCGAGCGTGGACAGCGGTCGCGAGACGTAGCTTTCGAGCGCCCACCACGAAATGCCTACCGCAGCGAGCCAGAGCAGCAGCGGCGCTGCCAGCGCCCACAGGATGCGTAAGGAATCCGGAAGGCTGTTGAGTGGCGGCCTCCAGCCGTGCACGAGGTATAAATCCAGGTCGAGAAGCTGGGTCGCCACAGCCCAAGTCTCGCCAACTTTGAATGGCTTGTTTTTCGCCCGGATGTCGCCCGTGGACAGAGCGTCTCTCAATGGCGCGATCGTTCCGCTGCTTTCAGGAAGGCCGTCCGTCTGCAGTATGCGGCCCCGTCCGTCGACCAGCGCCGCGTAGCCGTCGCGCTGGGCCGCAGGTCCTTCGGTGCGTGACAACAGGAAGCGGGTTTCGCGGCTGAGGCCGGCATATAGGCCGCTGGCGCCGTGAACCGGCGCGACCGCCGCGAGCACAGGTTGGGCCGACAACGTTGGTGACGGGACGAACTGGACGACGGCATCGCCACGACGCTCGGCTTCCGCAATGAGCGCTTTGCCAGCGCCAACGCGCCCGACCGCAGACGTGTCGGCGGCGCAGAGCACGCGAGACTGGTCATCTACAATGACAACTGCATCGAACTCGGCGAACTCTGCACCCAGGCCACCGAGCACTGCGTTGCAGCTGCGCCGCCCAGTTGCCGCGACTGCTGTATTGGCCGCCAGCGCCCGCGTTACGGTTCTCAGGCGCTGCAGATCGATCGCCCGATCGCCCATCTCGCTGAGTTCGGTAGCGGCGGAGGCTTCCTGAGCGGCGGCGTAGCGTAGACCGACCGCCGTCATACCGGCATGAAGCGCCAGAATCCCGGTCGGCAAGAGCGCTAGGCCCAGCAGCACCGCCATGCGGCCGCGCAGCGACCGCAGAGAGAATGCCGCCAGAAGCGGGTTAGCCTTCACTGACCGCTACAGTGACGTCTAGCCGCGTGTCCGGCTCCTCCGGGCTTGCGGCGCCCTTGTTTGCCGCCGTCATCAGCTCCTCCAGCCGACGCCGACCCCGGTTGACCCGGCTTTTGATGGTGCCGACGGCGCAGCCACAGATTTCAGCTGCCTCGTCGTAGGAGCAACCGGATGCACCGATAAGTGTCAGCACTTCGCGGTGTTCATCCTGCAGTTGCGAGAAGGCTTTCTTAAAATCGTCGAAGTCGAGCTTGCCGTCCTGACGCGGCGCCTCGTTGAGCCTGGCGGCGTAATGGCCTTCTCCGTCCTCCACTTCGCGCCATCGCCGGCGCAGCTCGGAGTAGAACGTATTGCGCAGAATCGTGAATAGCCACGGGCGCAGGTTGGTGTCCGGATCGAACCGGTCCACGTT
>JANNVF010000282.1:0-1662 GCA_031414315.1 Hyphomonadaceae bacterium
TCCGCGCGATGAAAGCGCGCGCGCCGCCGTGCTCAAGGCGGCGGTCGTGCTGCTGGAGGAAGGCGGGCTGACGGCGGTGACGATGGACCGGCTCGCCGCGCGCACCGGCGTGGGCAAGCCGACGATCTACCGCTCGTGGCCGAACGCGCACGCGGTGGCGCTCGATGCGCTGTTGCAGAGTGCGGCGCTGATGCCGTCAACACGGGTGAGCGATGCGCCGTTGAAGGATCTGCGCCGCCAGCTGCGCCGGATCGCGGCGCTGTTCGCCACGCCTACGGGCCGCAGCGTCGCCCTGATGATCGCGGCCGCGCAGAGCGAGACCGAACTCGCGAAGGTGTTTCGCCACCGCTTCATGCTGGCCAGCCGCGAAGAAGGCCGCCGCCTGCTCGCGCGCGCGATCGCTGATGGCGATGTGCGAACAGGCATCGACATGGATACGGCGCTCGATCTCATCTACGCGCCGCTGTTCTTCCGCCTGCTCGTCGGGCATGGCGCACTCGACCGCAAGTTCGTGGACACGGTGCTGGATCACGCGCTGGCGGGCCTGAGCGCCTAGGCCGCGCACTTCCCCCCGCCCAGCACGCAGAACTTGGCGCAGTGAGGATGATTGAGCGGCACATCCTTCGCCGAGGTCGCGAGCGTTGGACCGAGTTCGAACCGCGGATCGTACGGCAGCAACGTGCAGGCAACGACCGCGGCGCGCGCCGCGCCGTGGCGCTTCACCACCATGCGGCTCGACGCACACATGACGTCCGACGGGCTCTTGTGCAGGATGCCCCAGCACGCGGTGGTGATCTCCGGCACGTCGACGCGCGTGTCCATTTCCGGAAACAGAACCAGTTCCGCCGGATGATCCGCATCGATGCGCCACCCCCTTGCGGTGAAGAGTCCGGCGAACGCCGCGCGCAGCGAAGATTCCGGATCGTCCCATAACCGGCCCGCAACGGCGACGCCGAAACCGCTCGTGGACAGCCAGTCAATGCCGGTGACCGTCTCTGCGTGCGAGCCCGCGCCGCGCTCACCATCGTGCGGGCCTGCGTCGGGGTGATCGAGACTGACACGCAACGTGAGGCGCGCGCCGAACGCCTCGCGCAGCGCCAGCAAGCCCTCGCGCACACGCGGTCGCATCATGGGACGCATCGCGTTGGTCAGAACCATGACGCGGTGGCCGCGATCGAGCGCGAGCCGCATGAGCTCAATCATGTGCGGATTGAGGAAGGGCTCCCCACCCGTGAAGCCGACTTCGATGGGGCCATCGAGTTCATCGAGGAAGGGCGTCACGTCGGCCGGCGTCAGATAGACTAGCCGGTCGTTCGTCGGCGAGCTTTCGATGTAGCAGCCCGCGCAGGTGATGTTGCAGAGCGTACCGGTGTTGAACCAGAGCGTCCCGAGCTTCTCCAGCCGCACTTGCGCGCGATCCTCTCCCTTGGCGGTGAGAAACGGGTGACGGAATTTCGCGGTATCGAGAATGACAGCCCCCGAGGCATTGCCCAGCGCAACAAGTTCGCCGAAACCTATGCACGAGTTACGGGGCGGCAGCCAAACCGGATTGGCGGCTCAGCGCGGCAGGTAGGGCTGGAACGCCGCGATCCGGGGATCGAGCGCCTGATGCTCTTCGCCGGCAATGTCCCAGGCGGCGTTGCAGGGCGCGCAGAACGCCAC
>JANNVF010000283.1:0-12258 GCA_031414315.1 Hyphomonadaceae bacterium
CGCCTTGTCGAGGTTGCCGTTGTCCGGCCACGAGTTGAGCGGCGCGAAGCGCTGCTGCCCACGCCCGCCGCCGCCGCGGCCGTCACCGGTGCGGTACGTCCCCGCCGCGTGCCAGGCCATGCGGATGAAGAACGGGCCGTAGTGGCCGTAGTCCGCCGGCCACCAGGACTGACTGTCGGTCATCAGCGCCTTCAGGTCCTTGACCACGGCGTCGAGGTCGAGGCTGTCGAATTCCTTGGCGTAGTTGAAGCCCTTGCCCATCGGGTCGCTGTCGGGCCCGTGCTGGTGGAGGGCGCCGATGTTGACCTGGTTCGGCCACCAGTCGCGGTTCTGCCGTCCACGCGAATGAGGCACCGGGCACTTGCCGCCATCGTCAGCCATGATTTTCTCCTGTTCAATTTTGCGGTCGCGCGGACGTGGGCATGAAGCCTGCGACGTCGCCGCTCAACCTGTGGGGGATTACTGCGCTTGCGGATGGCAATGAGCAAATCGATATGACCCTCTCCCGGTATAGAGAGACCCTATGGAAGAGCGCCTGCCGTCCTCCGCCTGGCCCACCTTGCGCCAGCTGCAGTTTCTGGCGGCGCTGGACACGTTCGGATCCTTCGTCCGCGCCGCCGAGGCGGTGGGCGTGACCCAGCCGACAATGTCGGCCGGGGTGAAGGAACTGGAGAGTGTGCTGGGCGTCGTGCTGGTTGAGCGCGGGCGGGCGGGCGCCATCCTGACCCCGGCGGGGGAGGAAGCCGCGCGCCGCGCCGCCGACGCCATCGCGCAGGTGGAGGATCTGGTCCGCGCGGTGCGACGGGCCGGGGGGCCACTGATCGGGCCGTTCCGGTTGGGCGCCATTCCCACCATCGCGCCATTCCTGCTGCCGCAGGCATTGAAGGCGCTGAAGGCGCGGTTTCCGGAGCTGCGCCTTGTGCTGCGCGAGGATGTGTCGAGCCGGCTGGTGGACGCGCTGCGCGCGCGCACGCTGGACGCAGCGATCATCGCGCTGCCGTACGAGGCCTCCGGCATCGAGACCGAAGCCATCGCCGACGACGAATTCCTGCTGGTGGTCCCGAAGGATCACCCGCTCGGCGTGCGCGAGCACCTCGCGCCGTCTGATCTGGCAGGAGAGGACGTTTTGTTGCTGGAGGACGGCCATTGCCTGCGCGATCACGCGCTTTCCTTATGTAAATTGCCGCAGAGCCGCGCGGCGGCGGAGGTGGGCGCCACCAGTCTTCACACGCTGGTGCAGATGGTCGCCGGCGGCATGGGCGTGACGCTGCTGCCGAAGCTCGCGTCCGGCGCGGCGCGCGGCGCGGCAGTGGAGACACGGAGCTTCGAGTTGCCGCTGGTAGGCCGCCAGATAGGCATTGCGTGGCGGGCCGGCGGATCGCGCGCCGAGGATGCGCGGCTGATCGCCGAAACGCTCAGGCCAAAGAGCCCCTAGGATTGGTCGAGATCGGGCCGGTTCAGGCGGCGCACCAGGCTCGGCAGACGCAGGATCAGCCAGACCGCCGCCCAGATGTTGCCGAGAAACAGCAGCGGGACCGACCAGATCGCGGCGGAAAACCAGGACCGCTCGGCCAGGAAGATGATCACCGCGAAGAAGGCGAGGCCGACGTACAGGTCCGCCAGCATGGCTATGCCCCAAGGCAGCGTGGTGACCACACCGAGCTGCTCCATGAACCGCCCATGCAGCGGCGCTCCGCCGAACGATGCCCACAGCACCGCCCCCAGAAGGGCGACGCCCAGCACACTCAAAACAACACGCAAACCGATCATGTCCGGAGTTTTAGCTGCGCTCGCGGCCTCCGGCTATACCGGTGGCGCAGTGGCCAACTCCAGCCCTCGTCGCGAGCGGCGGCGAATGGTGTCAGGGGGTTTCAGCCGCAGGCCTGAGACGCTCGGCGAGCTTCTCGATCGGGAAGGACACGCTCAGCTGCGGCGCCAGCTCTGCGGCGCGGCGCAGGAGTTGTTCGTGCGTCAGTGGCGCCGCGCTGCCGAACAGAACGTTGGCTACGCCATCTCGGAAACGCATCGTGTGGGGAAATGCCTGCGTGAACGTCGCGAGTTTTTCCTGCAGGAACCGGTCCGAAAGGTCGATGTTCGTCACCACGACGCCGCCCTCGGCCAGCCTTGATTTGCAGAGCGCGTAGAAATCCGCACTGGCCAGTTTGTCAGGTACTGCCCCCGCGCCGGTGTAGCAATCGACCATGATGATGTCGTAGCGCGCCGCAGCGTCGCTGCCGGCCAGAAAATCGCGAGCGTCGTGGACATGGATGCGCATCCGCTCGTCCTGGCGTATGCCGAACCAGGCTTCCGACACAGAAACCACAACGGGATCGATCTCGGTGGAATCGATCACTGCGCGCGGGAAGTGATGATGCAGAACCATCGGCATCCGCCCGCCACCGAAACCGGCGATGTAGACGCGGGTCGGATCGGGTGTCCACAATAGCGCGAGCATCATGACCTGTGTGTAAAGACCGAGCAGCGCGAGGGGTCTGTAAACGTCGACGCGGGACATGATTCCGGTGAAGATCATTGCACCGGTCGCTTCGTCGGCCTCCGCAAAGTACAGCAGGATCTGCCGTCCCTTTTTCAGCACCAGTACGTGATATGAACCACTTTTCTGCTGGAAGAGGAGTCCGTTCTTTGCGCCGGCTGCGGCCTTCATTCGATCTCGAATGGCCACCAGATTTTGGGAGCGCCAGGTCGCGTCGTCCATCTTCGCTTTCCAACCGTGCGCGAGAGTCAGATGCCGGCTACACCAAGAGACAACAGCCCGATGGCGCCTGCAATTGTAGAGAGCATTATCCAGCCGTGCTGAAAATCCGCATTGTCAAATACACTCTTGCCCTCGTCTCGGGCCTGCAGAGCCCCGGTCGCCAGCCAGTACAGGGCAAAAAAGGCGATCCAAACGCCTAGAACCGCCAATCCTGAGATGACTTGACCGGAAATATACGACCATGTCGTTGCGATCAGGACAAAGGTCACGCCTACCGAAAATCGGAGGAAGGAATACTTGGCGCCGGAGTAAAAGACTGACCACCACATTCGTGGGGGAGCCCGGCCACGGAACCCGGAACTGAAATTCGTCGCGTGAAACGCGAGGGCGGCAAACGCCCAGCACAAGTATCCAAACATGGGAAACAAGGCAACGAACGCACTCGATAGCGGATGATCGAGTGTGAAGAGACCGGACGCGATGCTCGCAACGAGCGCGATGACAAGGCCGACCAATCCCGAAAAGACGCTGTACCCCTTGTCGCCCATTCTCCAAGCGTTGCGCGATTCCGCGCCGATGTTCAGCCACAGCAGCACAACCACATGCTTCCAGTGTGGTTGCAACGACAGCGTCCAGCCCGTGACGGCCGCTAGCGCGTCCAGAGCGGGCCGTATGAGCGGCTCCAGAAGGCCAAAGAATCGCGCGGCCTGTTTCTCGTAGGAGGTCAGGACCCAGTCAAATGTAGGCCCCAGGTGCAGACCAAGGCCCTGCCACCCAAGAATCGCAAGCGAAAGGATGGCGGCAATTGCAGCCGCGACGCCGAATACCCGAAACATCGGTCCGTCCCCCGACCATGGTTCAGTCTACCACGATCACGGCCTTTGCGCACGGACAACCGGCGCTACGTCCTCACTTAGTGAGTCGGCGCGACCGCCACGCCCTCATCCGCAGGCCCGTCCTGCAACTCGCCCTCCCATTTCGCCGCTACGGCGGACGCCACCGCGTTGCCGACGACGTTGGTGGCGCTGCGGCCCATGTCGAGGAACTGGTCGATGGCGAAGATGAGCAGCAGGCCTGCGCTCGGGATGCCGAACGTCGGCAGTGTGGCTGCGATCACCACGAGCGACGCGCGGGGCACGCCAGCGATGCCCTTCGACGTCACCATCAGGAGGCCGAGCATGGTGACGATCTGCATCGGCGTCAGCACGATGCCGTAGATCTGCGCGATAAACAGCGTGGCGAACGTGCAGTACATCATCGAGCCGTCGAGATTAAACGAGTAGCCCAGCGGTAGCACGAAGCCGGAAATGCGCTTGGGCACGCCGAACCGGCGCAGCGCCTCGATGGTGCGCGGGAAGGCGGCCTCCGAACTCGAGGTGGAGAACGCCAGCAGGATCGGTTCACGCAGTTCGCCCACGAGCTTCAGCATGCGCGGACCGATCATCACGATGCCGGCCAGCACAAGCAGACCCCACAGGAGGCCGAGCGAGAGATAGAACGAGCCGACGAACTTGCCATAGGTGACGAGGATACCGAGCCCGTGCTGCGCGATCGCCGCTGCGATCGCCGCGAACACCGCAAATGGCGCCACCAGCATCACGTAGCCGGTCACCTTCAGCATCACGTCGACGATCTGCTCCATCACGTGCGTCAGCAGCCGCGCCTTTTCACCCAGCGACGCCACGCCCACGCCGATAAACACGGAGAACACGACGATCTGCAGGATCTCGTTCTTGGCCATCGCGTCGGCGATGGAGGTGGGCACCACATGCGTGATGAAATCCTTGAGGTTCAGCGACGCCGCCTTGACGCCCACTTCGGCGTCCTCCGGCGGCAGCGGCAGGTTGAGCCCCGCGCCTGGCTGGAACAGCGTCACCATGATCACGCCCAGGGTCAGCGACACCGCGGACGCGCCGATAAACCACGCCAGCGTACGGATGCCGATGCGCCCGACGCGCTCGGCCGAACCCATGTGCGCGATGCCCGCCACCAGCGTGGAGAACACTAGCGGCGCGATGATCATCTTGATCAGACGCAGGAAGACGTCGGTGACAATCTTCAGGTTGCCTGCGGCCTCAGTCGCGGCTTCCGGCGTCATGGCGGTGTTGATCCACCACCCCGCGCCGACGCCCAGCACCATCGCGGCGAGAATGTAGAGCGAGAAATTGC
Source organism: Hyphomonadaceae bacterium (assembly GCA_031414315.1). GTDB lineage: Bacteria > Pseudomonadota > Alphaproteobacteria > Caulobacterales > Aquidulcibacteraceae > VFBF01. The sequence continues at coordinate 4,886 of JANNVF010000283.1, forward strand.
GCGACATGCAGTGGGCTCCTGAACCTCCCCTCCTCCGCGCAGCGGGGGAGGGGCCGGGGTGGTGGTGGCCGGCCGTTCGACCGGATTTGTTTGGACTGCGACGGTGAGGGTGGCTCGGAAATTTTCAACGGCGCACGTGGACGATCGGCCGGTCCCCACCCCCGGCCCCAAGATGCGTTGGAGGAGGGGAGACGTCAGGTCATTTTCGACAGCTACCCAATCAATCCATCAGTCGCTCGCTCAGATACGTGAACTCCAGCGCGCGCCGACGCGCGGTCTCCTGCAGGTTGGCCGCCGCCGAGTGCCCGCCATCGATGTTCTCGTAATAGTAGAACGGCGTGCCGGCCGCTTCGAGTTTCGCGGCCATCTTGCGCGCATGCGCCGGCGTCACACGGTCGTCCTTCGTCGAGGTGACGAAGAACGGCATCACGGGCGTTACCGTCGCCGGGTTCATGTTGTGATAGGGCGACAGGCGCGACAGCCACGCGCGTTCCGCCGGATGCGTGGGTTTGCCCTTCGCGTCGAGGCGCGGATCGCCGTATTCGTCCACCCACGATGCGCCGGCCAGCATGTTGGCGTTGGCGTAGTTGAGCATGTCGAGCAGCGGCACCTGCACCACCGCCGCGCGGAACAGATCAGGCCGCTGCGTCAGCATCACGCCCATCAGCAGGCCGCCGTTCGAGCCACCCATAATCCCGAGTCGGCGCGGGCTGGTGATCTTGCGCGTGATCAGGTCTTCGGCCACCGCGATGAAGTCGTCGTAGACCACCTGCCTGTTGAGCTTCAGGCCGGCCTGGTGCCACGAGGGGCCGAACTCGCCGCCGCCGCGGATGTTGGCCAGCACATAGACCCCGCCGCGCTCAAGCCAGAGCTTGCCGGTGGTCGGCGAATACGCCGGTGGCATCGACACCTGAAAGCCGCCGTAGCCGTAGAGCAGCGTCGGCGCTGATCCATCCATCACCGCGTCGCGCTTGCGCACGACGAAGTAGGGGATTTTCGTCCCGTCGCGGCTCGTCGCCTCGAATTGCTCGGAGACCATGCCGGAAGCGTCGAACTGCGCGGGCGTTGCTTGCACCGAGCGTGACGCCCCGCCGCGCGCATCGAGCGCGAACAGCGTATCGGGACGCAGGAAGTCCTTGAACACCGCAAACGCCGTCGATTCCGTTACCGACGATCCGGCAAATCCGATCGAGCCGTTCGCCGGCATCGGGATCTGGCTTTCTAACCAGCTGCGGCCGTCATAGGCGTAGCGCAGGATGCGCCCGCGCACGTTCTGCGTGCCCGCTACCAGCACCGCATCACGCGTGATGGTCACGCCTTCGATCGATTCACGCGGACCCGGGCCGTAGAGCAGCTTCACCGTCGGTGTCGTCGATGTGGCGTTGGCCAGCGTCGAGGACACTAGAGCGCCTTGCGGGAACGCCTGCGCGGCGCCCTGCGGCGTCCACGCCTGCTCGACGGTGAACACGAGTTCGCCTTTGTGCAGGCCCTGCAGTGTGGATTGCGCCGGCATGGTCAGTTGCGCCGCGCCTGCGTCGGTCAGCAGGAAGGATCTCGACGTAAAGAACGTCACGCCCTGACTGGCCACCACGATATGCGTGCCATCCTCGGATTCGTAGTCGCCCACGAACACGCCCACGTCGGTGGCCGCGCCGCGAAACACTTCGCGCGCCGCCGCCAATGGCTGGCCGCGCTTCAGTTCCTTGACGATGAACGGGTAGCCCGACTCGGTCAGCGACCCCGCCCCCCAGTCGGTGGCCACATAGATCGTGTCGCGATCTTTCCACGCCACGCTCGCCTTGGCTTCCGGAATGGCGAAGCCGCCGGTGACGAAGCTCTTCGTCGTCGTATCGAACTCGCGTTCGGCGGCGGCGTCCTTGCCGCCGTTGGACAGCGACAGCATGCAGCGTGTGCCTGCGCCGGGCTCGCAGTTGGCGCCCTTGAACACCCAATTGGCGTTCTCGGCGCGGGAGAGTGCGTCGATGTCGAGCACGGTTTCCCACACCGGCCGGCCGGCAGCGTAGGCAACAAGCGGGCTGCGCCGCCAGAGGCCGCGCACATTGGTCTCGTCCTGCCAGAAATTGTACAGCGCGCCCTCGCGGATATTGCCGAGCGGCAGCCGCTCCTTGCTGTTCACGATCGCCAGCGCCTCGGCCTTCATAGCGGTGAAGCGCGGATCGGCCTCCAGATGGCCGAGCGTGCGGGCGTTCTGCGCGCGTACCCAGGTGATGGCCTGCACGCCTTCCACCTCTTCCATATACGCGTAGGGATCGGGGCGGGAACCGAAGGTCATGGTGGCGCACGCAGCTGTGAGGACGGCGAGCGCCGCCGCGGCGACGGGAACAAAAAGGCGCATGGAGCGGCTCCCGGGAGAGGGCTGATCGAGGTGGCGGGCACCTAACCGGATCGGGCCGGGAAGGGAAAGCCCCGCACCGCTCCCCGTACCGTCGGCTTCAGGCGGCTCTTCCTTTGGCACGCGTCCCGCCCGGCCGATGACGGGAAAAAAGCCGGCTGAAGCCGGCGGTACGGGGCGCTACACTTGCCGGGGCTACGAATCGTTGCGGGTTGGCCTATATCTGCGATCCGCCGAGTCGGCCCGAGAGCACCCATGCGCTTTTACAAGATGAACGGCTGCGGCAACGACTTCGTGATCTTCGATGCCCGCGCTCACGGCGCGTTGCAGCTGTCGAAGGAGCAGGCCCGCGCCATAGCCGACCGCACCGAGGGGGTGGGCTGCGACCAGGTCATCGCCATCGAGCGCTCGATCCGCGGTGACGCCTTCATGCGCATCTGGAACGCCAACGGCGGGGAGGTGTCCGCGTGCGGCAACGCAACCCGCTGCGTGGCCTCCATCCTGCTCGACGAGATGGGCACGGACGGGCCGATCAAGATCGAGACGCTGGCCGGTGTATTGAAGGCAGAGCGCACCACCCTCGGCCAGTTCACCGTGGATATGGGCTCGCCGCTCCTGAAGTGGGAGGAAGTCCCGGTTGCGCGGGAGAGCGACACCGTGCGACTCGACTACGCGCTGGATGCGGGCCTCTTCCGCCTCGCCAACCCTGGCGCATGCAACATGGGCAATCCGCACGTCGTGTTCTTCCTCGACGACCTGAAGCCCGTGCCGTTCGCGACGCTCGGCCCCCGCGTCGAAACCGATCCGTTCTTTCCCGAAGGGGTGAACGTCGGCTTCGCGCAGATCCTGTCACCGTCGCGCATCCGCCTGAAGGTGTGGGAGCGCGGCACGGGGCTGACCAAGGCGTGCGGCACCGGCGCCTGTGCAGCCGTCGTCACCGCGCACCGCGCCGGGCTCACCGGCCGTTCGGTAACGGTGGAGCTCGACGGCGGCGAACTCGCCATCGAGTGGCGGGACAGCGACGACCGCGTGCTGATGACCGGCCCGGTGGAGCTCGAGCGTGTGGGCGATCTGCTCGGTGCGGCTTGACCCTTTCTGCCAAAAAAAGCGGCGGAGCTTTTCGGGCTCCGCCGCAATTGTTTGGGGAGAGTGCGGGTTTGTTACTTCGGCGGTGTCGTCGCCGAACCGCTGACGCCGACATTGGCCGATGCGCCGTTCTGATTGGCCGAGGCGCCGCCGCTGGCGGAGCCGTTCGCGTCAATGTTCGGTGCTGCATTGCGGGCGCGGGCGGCGGCCTGACGGGCTTCGCGCGCGGCGCGGCGGGTGGCGCGCGTGCTGCGTTCCTTGACGTTGCTGATGGTGTTGGTCGTCGTGTTCACCGCGTTCGAGGTGTCGACGCCGACATTGCCGCCGAGCGTGCCGTTGGCCGCGCCGTTGAGCGGGCCGGCCTCGCCGCCGATCATGCCGGTAGCCGAGCCGTTCGCCGCTGCTTGCGCGGCCGCTGCGTCACGGGTCGTTTGCGCGGTGGCGGCGGCGCGTTCCCTGGCGCGCGACGTGGTGGTCTGCACGCGATCGGTCACGCGGCCTGTGGTCTGGCTCGCGTCCGGCAGCGTCGGGGTGGAGATGCCGCCGCCGATCTGGCCGCCCACCGAGCCGCCGAGGCCGCCGCCAAGGCCGCCAAGCTGAGCGGACGCGGGGCTGGCGATGAGGAGGGCGGCAAGAGCTGCGCCGGTGAAGAGGGTCTTGGTCATCATGGTCCTGTCTCCGTTGAGCGCCGCAGCTGTGCGGCTCTACTGACAGGAACGTCCGGTGGGACGGGCTTCTTCCGCGCGGCCGGATAAAAACTCAGCGCAGCGCTACAGTCGCGTGCGACGCGACGCGCAGGGAACGACCCACAAGACCGGCGCCGTAGATGCGATCCCGCCCGCGCGCGCCGAGGTCTTCGGCTTGCGCGGAAAGGTCCTGCACCGCGCGCGCTGCGGCTTCTGCGCCAGGTGTCTGCAGACGTTGCGCCAGCAAGCCTGCGACGATGGGCGCAGCAAATGATGTGCCGCGTACGGGGGCAAACGCGCCGGTATTGTCGGCAGCGATCATGTCAGCGCCCGGCGCCGCGAAATCAACTTGCTCGCCGCGTCCCGCCTCCACCAGCGCGCGGCTCTGTGCGTTGACACCGGTCACACCGATCACGCCCGGATATGCTGCGGGATAGAGCGGAGGCGCAGCCGGGCCGTCATTGCCAACGGCCGCAACGACGAGGAATCCGCGCGACACCATGCTTGCGACGACATTCTCAAGCGCTCGGTTCGGCGGACCGACCAGGCTGACGTTCACCACCGCCACGCGCTCCTGCGCCATCCACGAAAACGCCCGTGCAATGGCGCTTGCGGAACCACCGCTCGGCAAGCCGCCGTAGACGTCGGCGGCGTAGAGATGCGCGCCCGGCGCTGCGCCGCGAAAGCCATCCGTGCGCCCGACCAGCAATGACGCCACCGCCGCGCCATGCAGCGTCGGCGCAGCGACGCCGGTGAATGCGCGTGTCTCGATCCGTGCGCCGGCCAGCGCCGGATGGCGCACGTTGACGCCGCCGTCGATCAATCCCACGCGGACCGCGCCACCGCCGCCCGGGCCTTGTCTGGCGGGGATGTCCGTCGCGACGCCGGATTCAGAATAGATGTGGTTGAAGTCGTAGACGCCGGCCGGATCGAGAGCGCGCAGCCGCTCCAGCGCGCGGCGCGTGGACACGCCTTGCGGCGCGCGCAGCGTGACGATTGCGCTGTCGAGGCCGTCGAGCGCCGCGCGCGGGCCGACCGAAAACCCGGCTGCGCGGGCAGCGGCCAGCGCTGGTTCGCTGGGCGCGACGGCGATGACTTCGTGGCGGACAATCGGGGCGCCGGCGGGGTCTGCCTCCAGCGTCTGCCGGTTGGCGCGCAGGAGGTCCCGCAGTCGCAGCTTCCGCACATCGGCAAGGCGGGTCACGTTCTCCACGGCGCCGGGCAGCGCGTCGCGCGCGACGCCAGGCACATCGGGCAAGGGCGGCAGCGTCGGCAGGCCGGGAACCTGCGCCAATGCGGTCGCCGCCAGCGCGCCTGTCGCCGCAAACGCCAGCGCCGCCAGGCGCAGAGGACGGGCGGGGCGGGGCTGTTTTGGGGGTGAACGCTCAGACACTAGGATACAACCTTTCCGACTCAGACAACGTACCGGGACCGGACTTTCTTCCAGCATGCGGGATTAAAGCGGCCGGGCCGGTCGTTGGGGACAGCAGATATGGCGTCATCCACGGACGGATTGCGAGATGAGATCGTCACCCTGCTGCCCAAGCTGCGCCGCTTCGCGCGCGTTCTCGCCGGCCAACCCGCCGACGCGGACGATCTCGTGCAGCTTGTCGTGGAGCGCGCGCTGATGCGGCTCGCCCAATACCAGCCCGGCACTCGGCTCGACGCGTGGATGTTTACGATGATGCGCAATGCGTGGATCGACGAGGTCCGCTCGCGCGGGCGGCGCGGCAAGGTGTTCATGCCGGAGGAAGACGGAGCGCACGTGGGGTCCGATGGCGCGCGCGCAATGGCGACGCGGCTGGAGGCTATGGACGTACACGCCGCGATGCAGACCTTACCGGAAGAACAGCGCAGCGCCATCGCACTCGTCTGCATCGAAGGGCTCGCCTACCGCGAGGCCGCCGAGGCGCTGGGCGTGCCGATCGGGACACTCACCAGTCGTCTTGCGCGTGGCCGCGAGACGCTGGACCGCCTGTTGTCTGGAGGCGCCACATGAGCGTGACCCACGAAGACCTGATGGCCTACGCCGACGGCGAACTCGACGGCGCCGACAAGGCGCGCGTGGAGGCGGCGATCGCGGCGGCGCCGGATCTGCGGGCGGTGGTGGATGGCCATCGCGCGCTGCGGTCGCGCTTGTCGGCCGCCTACGCGCCGGTGGTCGAGGAACCTGTGCCTGCGCGATTGCTGGATGCGGTGCGTGCGCAGCCGGCGATGGACAACGTCGTCTCCCTCGGCGCGGCGCGTGCGAAACGCACGCCCGGCCAATGGCAGGCGCGCGAATGGGCCGCGATGGCGGCGGCGCTGTTGGTGGGGGTCATCGTCGGCGGGCAGGCGCTGCGGCCCGCCAGCGCGATCGTCGCCGCCAACGGCGGGCTCGAAGCGCGCGGCGCGCTGGCGCGGGCGCTGGATACGCAGCTCGCGGCGGATCAGGGCGCGGTGCGCATCGGCGTGACGTTCCGCACCATCGACGGCGACACCTGCCGCACGTTCGCGGCGCAAGGCGGCGGTCTTAACGGCCTTGCCTGCAAGGAAAACGCGAAGTGGCGTGTGGACATGGCGATGCGCGGCGAAAGCCGTCCCGCGACAGAATTCCGCACAGCGGCCGCAGAAACGCCGCCCGAAGTACTGGCGCGCGTGGATGCAATGATCGCCGGTGAACCGCTGGACGCTGTTCAGGAAAAGGACGCCCGCGCGCGGCGCTGGACTGCGCCGAGGTAGACCTCAGGCGCTGCGCATGTAGATCGAGCGTTTCGGCCGCTCCATCACCCGCTGCACCATCGGCGTGAACGCCTCCAGCGGCATCGTGTCGTAGTCGGGGTCGAACGCGTTCTGGTCGTGACGGTGGCAGAAGCGGGCGGTGTATTCGAAGTTCGGGTGGCCGCGATACTTCTCGCGCATGTCGCGGTCGAGGCCGAGGTAATGGAAGAAGTAGTAGCCCTGGAAGATGCCGTGGTTCTCCAGCAGCCAGTGATTCTGCTCGGACACGAACGGCTTCAGGATGGCGGCGCCGATGTCGGCGTGGTTGGTGGAGCCCAGCGTGTCGCCGATGTCGTGCAGCAACGCGCAGACGACATATTCCTCGTCTTCGCCGCCCTTGTGCGCCAGGGTCGCGGTCAGCAGGGAATGCTGCAGGCGGTCGACGGCAAAGCCGCCGGTATCCCCGCCTAGCAATTTCAGATGGCCAATGACACGGTCGGAAAGCGCGGCGGCAAAAGGCCGGTGTCGGGCGGAGATGATGTCCCAGT
>JANNVF010000284.1:0-6935 GCA_031414315.1 Hyphomonadaceae bacterium
AGTACACCATCACCTCGGCGGTGCAGGGCATTTTCTGCGTGGCGCCGGGCATCAATCCCTACACGGGCGTCGCCTGCGCCGCGCCGGCGCCGGCGGTGAACAACTTTGCGCCGAGTGGTCCGCGCGGCAACCTGCGCGATACCACCAACGAGCTGCTCTACAACCAGACGGACCTCACCTGGGAGGTCGGCACCGGCCCGTTTGCCCACACGATTGTGGCTGGTGTTGCGCTGTCGCGCGAGGCGTACGACCTCGACATCGGCAGCGTCCTGCGCAACCCGCTCGGCGCGTTGCCGAACCCCGTGCTGCCGCTGCTCGATCTCAGCAACCCGGTCCCGATCTACAATGGGCCGATCAACGCGATCTATTCCGCTCACACGGAATCCACCGTCGACAATCAGGCCCTCTATGTGTTCGACGCTGTGACGCTGAGCGACCAGTGGGAGGTAAACGGCGGCGTTCGCGTCGAGCGCAACGAAGCGGAAAGCCGCATCAACACCATTGCGACGCCGGCGGCGGGCGGGGCGGTGACGGTGGGCGCGCTCAACAGCAACGCGGACGATCTTCTCTCCTGGCGCGTGGGCGTGGTGTTCAAGCCGGTCGAGAACGCCAGCATCTACGCCGCGTACGGCAATTCGCAGACGCCATCGCAACCGTCCGTGACGGTGATCAACGCCGCCGCTGGCTGCGTCGCGGCGAGCTGCAACATTGAGCCGGAAAAGGCCGAGAACATCGAGATCGGCGCCAAGTGGGACGCCATGGGTGGGCGCCTGTCGCTCACCGCTGCGTTGTTCCGCAACGAACGCACCAACTACCGGGTGCCGTCGAACGATCCGGGCGATCCGGCGGTGCAGCTCAATGGCCAGTCACGCGTCGATGGCGTGGCGCTGGGCGCGGCGGGGCTTATCACCGACACCTGGTCGATCTTCGCCAACTACACCTGGCTGGACAGCGAGGTGCTGCAGGGCGTTTCCGATTTCTGCCTCGCCAATCCGGGCGCGGCGGGGTGTGCGCTGGGCGGCAACAACGCAATCGCTGGGGATCCGCTGCCGGTGACGCCGGAACATTCGTTCAGCGCCTGGACAACGTACGAACTCCGTCGCGGCCTGCTGATTGGCTACGGCGCGACGTACCAGGGCGACTACACGTTCGCGCGCGCGTCCACCGCACAACCGTTCTTCTATACCGACGCCTACTGGGTGCACCGCGCGATGGTGAGCTATCCGCTCACCGACCAGGTGTCGCTGCAGCTCAACGTCAACAATCTCACCGACGAAACCTATTTCATCCGCGTGCGCAACAATGCCACCAGCGGCTGGGCCACGCCCGGCGACGGGCGCCAGTTCGTGCTGAGCGCGAATATGCGTTTCTGACCGGCGCCCGCGCTGCTAGGATCGCGCCATGATGGTTCAGGTTCCGGCGGTGCTGTCGAAAGCACAGGTGCGCGCGCTCCGTGCGCATATTGACGCCGCGACGTGGGCGGATGGCAACGCCACCAGCGGCGTGCAATCGGCGCTCGCCAAGAAGAACCTGCAGCTGCCCGAAAAGAGTGACACGGCGGTACAGGCCGGCGGTGAAGTGCTGGCCGCGCTGGAAGGCAACGCGCTGTTCTTCGCTGCGGCGCTGCCGCTGAAAGTCTTTCCGCCGCTGTTCAACCGCTATGGCGTCGGCGACGGCTTCAGCGCCCACGTCGACAACGCCGTGCGCATGCGCGCCGATCTCAAGGTGCGCAGCGATCTCGCCGCAACGCTGTTCCTGTCGGAGCCTGACGACTACGACGGCGGCGAGCTGGTGATCGAGGACACCTACGGCAAGCATGCCGTGAAGCTCGCGGCGGGCGATCTCGTGCTCTATCCCGCCTCCAGCCTGCACCACGTGACGCCGATCACCCGGGGGGAGCGGGTGGCGAGCTTCTTCTGGATCCAGTCCATGATCCGCGACGACGCCAAACGTGCGCTCCTGCTGCAGACGGACGTCTCGATCCAGACGCTGGCGCGCGAGCTCGGCCAGGCTCACCCCCAGATCGTCGCGCTCACGGGCGTCTATCACAACCTCCTGCGCCTGTGGGCGGAGGTCTGACCGGCTGGCCCAGCGGGGCGCGTGGAGCTATATGGCGGAAAACCCGAGGAGCTTTGCGATGACATCGACCATTCCCGCGACCGGCCTGCAACTCCGGTCACTCGTCACCAGCGGCGGCGCTCTTGAACTGTCGCTCGCACGCGTGCCGGTGGCCGAACCGGGGGCCGACGAGATTGTCGTGCGTATCGAGGCCTCGCCGATCAATCCCTCCGACCTCGGCCTGCTGATCGGCCCCGCGAGCATGGCCGCGGCGGAAGTGTCCGGACGCGGCGACGATGTCGTGGTCAAGGCGCCGGTGGCGGCGCCATTCATGCGGGCGATGGCCGCGCGGCTGGATCAGCCCATGCCCGTCGGTAACGAGGGCGCGGGGGTCGTCGTGAAAGCCGGCGCCGACGCGCAGGCGCTTCTGGGCAAGACCGTCGCGGTGCTCGGCGGCGCCATGTACACGCAGTACCGCACGCTGAAGGCGTCGGACGCGCTCGTGCTACCGCCTGGCGCGACGCCCGCCGACGGCGCGTCGTGCTTCGTCAATCCGCTGACCGCGCTGGGGATGACCGAAACCATGCGCCGCGAAGGCCATACCGCGCTGGTGCACACAGCGGCGGCGTCCAACCTCGGGCAGATGCTCAACAAGATCTGCGTGAAGGACGCGATCGGGCTGGTCAACATCGTGCGCAGCGCAGAGCAGGCCGGCGTGCTGCGCGAGATCGGCGCGAAGCATGTCTGCGATTCATCCGCCGAGACGTTCATGGACGATCTCACGAAGGCGCTGGTGGAGACCGGCGCGACCATCGCGTTCGACGCGATCGGCGGCGGCAAGCTCGGCGGCAAGATCCTGACATGCATGGAAGCAGCCGCGAACCAGAAGGCCACGGGCTACTCCCGCTATGGGTCGACGACGTTCAAGCAGCTCTACATCTACGGCGGCCTCGACATGAGCCCAACCGAGCTCACGCGCTCGTTCGGCTTCTCGTGGAGCGTCAGCGGCTGGCTGCTGACGCCGTTCCTGATGAAGATCGGTGCGGCGGAGACTGAAAAGTTGAAGCAGCGCGTGGTGGCGGAACTGAAGACCACCTTCGCCAGTCACTACGCGCAGGTGATTTCCCTCCAGGAAGCGCTGCAGCCGGACATTATCGCCGCCTACAATCGCCGCGCCACGGGCGAAAAATATCTCATCAATCCCAACAAGGCGAGCTGAACCGGGCCGCCGACCTGCCGGACCGTGCGACGCGGGCCGACGCATCCGGCAGCGCCGGTGGTGGATGGGACTTAAGAGCCAAAACGCTCAATGCGCAGCTGACCCGCGTGTGCATTGAGCGTTGACCGCTTCGCGGCGAACCCATTTCGGTCGTGTTGGCGCGCACAGTTCAAGTCGTGCGCGAATTTGAGGAAGGTGCGGGAAGACACGGGGCGAGCGGGCGCCGCCGAACGCGCACCTTAATGCCCGCTTAATGCGCGCGCCGTGTTCGGCGCCTCGATCCTTCATGCAGGCTCGGTCATCTCTCCTACACTCAAGAGAGGTCGATCCATGCCGGATATCTTTTCCCTGGGCTTCATCCTCGTCGCGTTCGCTATCCTGTACGCGGCGCTCGCTGGCGTGCGGAGGCTCTGAGCATGAGCCTCGATCTGGTGCTGGGCGGCGCGCTCGGCGTTGCATTGCTCATCTTGTTTCTCGCCGCGCTCGCGCGGCCTGAGCGTTTTTAAGGAGCGCTCGAGATGACGCTTGAAGGTTGGATTCTGATTTTTGGTTTCGTGGCTCTGGTCGCGCTGATTGCGCGGCCAGTCGGCCTCTATCTCGATGCGGTTTACGCAGGGCGGCGCACCTGGTTGGCGCCGATCATGCGCCCTCTGGAGAGCGGGTTTTACCGGTTGTCGGGCGTCAGGGCGAATGACGAGCAGGACTGGAAAGGCTACGCCGCCGCCATCATTGCCTTCAGCGTGGTCTGCACGCTGGCGCTTTACGCCTTGATGCGGGTGCAGGGAGGATTGCCGCTCAATCCGCAAGGCTTTGAAGGGGTGGCGCCGGGCATCGCCATGAATACGGCTGTCAGCTTCGTCACCAACACGAACTGGCAAGCCTATGCCGGCGAAAGCACCATGAGCCATCTCACGCAGATGGTAGGGCTCACGGTGCAGAATTTTGTCTCCGCGGCTGTCGGCATGGCAGTGGCCGTGGCGTTTGCACGCGGCTTTGCGCGCCATTCCTCAAAAGATGGGGGCGCGGGCACGATCGGCAATTTCTGGGTCGATATGACCAGATCGACGCTCTACGTGCTTCTGCCGGTTTCGATCGGTCTCGCACTTGTGTTCATCGCGCTTGGCATGCCGCAGACACTCGCGGGCTCGTTGCAGGCGACAACGCTGCAAGGCCAGAGTCAGGATATCGCCATCGGCCCGGTCGCGAGCCAAATCGCGATCAAGATGCTCGGCACCAACGGCGGCGGGTTCTTCAATGCAAACGCAGCACATCCGTTCGAGAACATGGGGCCACTGGTCAACCTCATTCAGATGCTGTCGATCTTTGCCATCGGCGCAGGCACGACAATCATGTTCGGACGTATGGTCGGAGACGAACGCCAGGGCTGGGCGTTGCTTGCGGCGATGGGCGCGTTGTTCCTGATTGGAACGAGCGTCGCCTACTGGGCCGAGGCGCATGCAACCCCGGCGCTGATTGCGGCCGGCGTTGATCCTGGCGTCGGCAACATGGAAGGCAAGGAGACGCGCTTTGGTATTGCTGCGTCGGCGTTGTTTGCGGCGGTAACGACGGCGGCCTCCTGCGGCGGCGTCAACGCCATGCACGACAGCTTTTCTGCGCTCGGCGGCATGGTCCCACTCGTGAACATGCTCGCCGGAGAGGTGATCGTCGGCGGCGTCGGCGCGGGCTTTTACGGCATCCTCGTGTTTGCGATCCTGGCCATCTTCGTCGCCGGCCTGATGGTTGGGCGCACGCCGGCATACCTCGGCAAGAAGATCGAAGCCCGCGACGTGAAGCTTGCCGTTTTGGCGATTCTCGCCTCGCCGGTGGCAATACTGATTGGCACGGCGTTGGCTGCGAGTACCGAAGCAGGGCGGGCGGGCGTGCTCAACGCAGGGCCACACGGTTTCAGCGAGATGTTTTACGCCTTTGCGTCGGCCGCCGGCAACAATGGGTCGGCGTTCGCCGGGCTGACGGCGACGAGTGACTTCTACACATACACCCAGGCTGCGGCGATGCTGATCGGACGCTTCCTCGTGATCATCCCCGTCCTTGCCATTGCAGGAAGCCTGGCCGCCAAACCAATTGCGCCGCCGTCCGCTGGAGCGTTCCCCACGACGGGGCCGCTCTTCATCGGCCTCCTGGCGTTCATCGTTCTGATTGTCGGTGCGCTGACATTCTTCCCTGCGCTGGCGCTCGGGCCTCTGGCCGAAGTGACGGCCGGCCGTCTGTTTTAAGAGCCGTCATCCATGTCTGATAGAAACAAACCCGCTTCGCTGTTTGATGTCGCTATCTTGCGGCCCGCCGCGCTTGACGCCATTGCCAAGCTCAGCCCGCTGAAGATGTGGCGCAATCCAGTGATGTTCGCCACGGAGCTTGTGGCGCTTTATGTTACAGTTCTGTTTATACGCGATCTCGTCAATGGCGGGGGCGAGCCGGTGTTCGCTGGTCAGATCGCGCTCTGGCTCTGGCTCACTGTGTGGTTCGCCGCGTTTGCAGAGGCAGTCGCCGAAGGACGCGGCAAGGCGCAGGCGGCCAGCTTGCGGCGCGCGCGCTCGGAACTGATGGCGCGCAAAATTGTCGGCGGCAAGGCGCAAGCGCCAAGCGCCGCCAGCGATCTCAAAATCGATGATCTGGTCGAAGTAGTCGCCGGCGAACTGATGCCGGCCGATGGCGAAGTGATCGAGGGCGTCGCGACGATCGATGAAAGCGCCATCACGGGTGAAAGCGCCCCGGTCATTCGCGAGGCGGGCGGCGATCGCTCGGCGGTGACGGCAGGCACGCGTGTTCTCTCGGACCGTATCGTTGTGCGCGTGACGGCGGCGCAAGGCTCGACCTTCCTGGATCGCATGATTGCGCTCGTAGAGGGCGCGTCGCGCAAGAAGACGCCGAATGAGATCGCGCTGTCGGTCCTGCTGGCCGGTCTCTCGCTGATCTTCGTGCTGGCGGTCACCACGGTTCCGGCATTTGCGTCCTATGCAGGAGGGCATGTCAGTGTCGTCGCGCTGGCGGCGCTGTTCGTCGCGCTGATCCCGACCACGATCGGCGGATTGCTCTCAGCCATCGGCATTGCCGGCATGGATCGTTTGGTGCGTTTTAATGTGCTCGCCACGTCTGGCCGCGCAGTCGAGGCGGCGGGCGATGTCGATGTGCTTTTGCTCGACAAGACCGGCACAATCACATTGGGCGACCGTCAAGCCGTGGCGTTTATTCCGGCCCCGGGCGTATCCGAGCGGGAGCTAGCCGACGCGGCGCAATTGGCGTCACTGGCCGACGAAACGCCAGAAGGCCGGTCCATCGTTGTCCTCGCCAAAGAGCGGTTTGACATGCGCGGACGTGAAATGGCGCCAACGCACGCCAGGTTTGTGCCGTTCACCGCGCAAACGCGTATGAGCGGCGTGGATGTGGATGGCGTGTCGATCCGCAAGGGCGCGGTGGATTCGGTTATCGCCTTTGCCAGTGCGCAAAATGAGGGCGCGAAAGTGCCTGCCGATGTGCGGCGCGCTGCAGATGAGATCGCGCGCGGCGGCGCGACGCCCCTCGCTGTCGCCCGCGGCAGCCAGGTGCTCGGTATTGTGCATCTGAAGGACGTGGTGAAAGGCGGCGTGAAGGAACGCTTCGCCGAGTTGCGGCGCATGGGCATCCGAACCGTGATGATCAC
>JANNVF010000285.1:0-1555 GCA_031414315.1 Hyphomonadaceae bacterium
GCTGTCGCTGAGCGGCGGCGTAATCCGAACGTAGCTTCGCGAGGCGGTTCTCGTCGCTGGACTTGCTGACCATCACCTTCAGGATCGGTGTCATCAGCAGCTGGCGGGACAACACCGCCCAGGCCGGAGAAACCCAGTTCAGAAACGCAACGGCGTCATTTGAGAGATTGTGTTCGACCTTGCCGCCTCGCGCGTAATCCCACGCCCCGCGATGGCGCCCGAGCATGTACGAGGCCAATTCGAAAGTATTGCAGCCATATTGGCCATCCCAGCCGATCACCTGGAGTCCCGCGCGTCCGAGCAGATGTTCGATGCTGCTGGGCTGGAACAGATTGATGTGCACTGTGCCGAAGCCCGCGCCACCGTTGATCCAGGCCACGTCCTGGCGCATCACTCGAGCTTCGAGCGCTTGCAGACTGGGTATGGTGATCGCCAACAGGCCGTCCTCGTCCAGTCGCGGCGCAATCGCAGACAGCACGCCGAACGGGTCGTTGAGATGCTCCAGGGTCTCCCACAATGAGACCAGACTGAATGACCGGTCACGCTCGATCTCGTTTGGATGCACGACGTTGAGGCCGCGCTGGCGCGCGGCCTGGATAATGCTGGGACTGGTATCAACGCCGCAGGCGGTCCACCCGCGTTCCGCGGCCACCTCCAACGAATGTCCCACGCCGCAGCCGACGTCCAGGTAGTTGCGCGCTCCGCTGCCCAACAGGGGCTCGACCTCGGCAAAGTACGCGTCCATTCGGACACGGTCAGTCTCGGCCCGTACCGCCTCCAGCCGCTGCGCGGTAAAGCGTTCGACGATCTCGTAGGCTTCAGGACACTTCGCGTAGTACGCGTCGAACAGTACTTCGTCCACTACGTAAGGGATATACCAGGTGCCGCAGGCCAAGCAGTCGACATACGGGTAATCGTCAAAACTGTTGAACAGGAGCCGATGCTCGGTGCCGCCGCAGGCCGGACAGGAGCGGCTCGCTTGTTCCCGGATCAGGATGCTGCCATGCTCGCGCCACAACTGGATCGAGCGAACCCAGTCGGAGACATTCGAATTGCCAAATGGCGGTTGGAGCGAACCTCGCGGAGCTCGTTCGCCGTCGACTCCGGCATTCGCCAGCGACCGGCTCAAGCGCGCGAGCTGCCGGCCGATCTCTGCCGCACATTCTGGAACATTCTGCATCTGGCTTGGGACTCCTGCCTTACCGTTCACTAGGGTCGCCCCGACCCCTGTGACAATTAACCCCAGCAACAGCCCATGGCGATTGCCGGAGCGGCATGTCGTTGAAGATGGACAATCTAATCGGGCAGGCTCAGGTGGCCTGCGGGCACCTTACAGATTCGGGAGCGGCGAGCGACGATCGCCAAAATTGTATTGCCCCTTGAAGTTCACTCGATAGTCTCCGAAGCCGGGCTCACCGCCGGTTTCCCATTCCTCGTGGGTCAGGCCCATCTTGGTCATGAGCGTGATGAGCAGCTCATTATAGGGGCGACCGATGTCCGGACCGTTGCGGTCGTCCCTTCCGTCGGCCCACATGATGACCTTCTGCTTCGGCGT
>JANNVF010000286.1:0-2389 GCA_031414315.1 Hyphomonadaceae bacterium
CATGATGTTCGGCGGCAACCTGCTGGAGATTACACCAGCGGCGACATTCAGTCTGGTCTACGCCATCGGCAAAAAACGAGCCGCTCCGCTGCCGTTCTACCTCGATCCGATGACCTACTGCTTCGGACCCTACATCGATCCTGATACTGGCCGAAAGCGCATCGATCTGAACGCGTTGAAGTCGAAGCGCAAGGACCGGAAGACGAAGAAGGAGATCTTTGCCGTCAAGGATTCCTACACAGCGCTGGCTTCCAAGCTCGGCCCACACTTTGAGGGTGCGGTGAAGCATGGGGCAGCCGTTGACATCTCCGTGGTCACTCCAGACCAGCGAGACAAGATGTGCCAAGGCGTCGTGGACTACCAGATCCGCCGCATGGGCGAGATTCGAGCAGACGAAATCCCGGTCGATGACGAGGACATGCAGGCGCTATCGGCTGTCGATAAGCCCGCCGTAGTCTTTGCGCCCTACTTCTTCATCCACGAATCGTGGGCGGCGGCTGGTCTGGATGCGGCGATCGATCTGGCCCGCCGTACTGCGGCGCTCAAGCCAGCAGTCCCGGTGCACGCGGTGGTATGCGCCAACCGCGCCATCCTTCGCTCGGCGGCCCATGTGCAGTATCTGATCAACCAACTTCCCGCCACAGGCGTTTCTGGTGTGTGGCTCTGGTTCGACGGGTTCAATGAACTCGAAGCTCCGCTCGACGAGCTCGTCAACTTTCGGAAGATCGTCACAGGGCTTGCCGGCACGATGGAGGTCTACAACCTTCACGGCGGGTACTACAGCCTTCTGCTGGCTCACGACGGGCTGGCTGGCATCAGTCACGGCGTGGGATACGGCGAGCAGAAGCCGGTGGCGCAAGTCATCGGCGCGGCTGCGCCCACAGTGCGCTACTACCTTCCTCCGATCAGCAAGCGCGTCGGCGTGCCGGATGTGCAGCGATGCCTTCCGGATGTGGGCATCACGACCGCTGCCGAGTTCTTCGCCAAGGTGTGCGACTGCCAGATCTGCAAGGGCGTCATTGGCAGCGACCTCGCACGCTTCGCCGCGTTCGGGGAAATGCACAGGGCGTCGGCGACGGCTCAACGCGACAGCCAGACGCCCGCCGCAGCCAAAATGTGCAGGTTTCACTTTCTGCTCAACCGCTTCAAGGAACCCAAGGCAGTCGCCAAGCTCGCCATCGCCGACCGTGCCAAACACGTCACCGCTGACGCGAAGCCCTGGCGGGACTGCTATCCGCTACGGCAGCACCTCAAAGCGCCGGGCGAACGAGGCTACATCGAACTGTGGGCAGAGGCACTGAACACCGCGATCTGAGTCACGGTCGTACCCACGCAATCAGGCTCATCGAACGCCGTAGTTCTGGTCCAATCCCTTCAGCGTCATGTTCGCCGCCACCGCGTCGTGCGGCACGAGCACATACTTCCACGGTTTGCCGCCGATGCCCTGCGAGTACTCGCTGGCCTGCTTGCACCACTTGACCGCCGCATCCCGCTTGGCGAGAACCTCAACGTCATCCATCGCGTTGGCCGCCTTGGGCTCCAGCATGTAGATCGTCGCGTCTGCCTCGGCAACAAAGTCCGGCTGGTACTCCAGGTGATGCCCGCCGTGCTGGTAGAAGATCTGGAACTGACCCTTGGCGGGCTTGAACCACTTCTGCGCGTCACGGTCCAGCACGCCCGCCAACTTGCGCTCGGCATCGGACTGGAACTTCTGCACCGGATACAGGCACCGCTCGAATCCGCCGAACAGGTACTTCGCCATGTTGCTCTTGTCAGGCGGCGATTCCTTGAAGTCCCTGACCGTCTCCACCGCCGACGCCGTGTAGGCGCTGGGCTTCAGTTCCGAGAAACCCTTGCTGATCTTCACCTCGTATCCGCTGGCCTCCTCCCAGTAGTGCTCCTGCATCTGGGCGTGGACGAACTGCGCGATGGGTTTCTGGTAGCAGCGAAGAACCTTGCGGGCGTCATCCTCGGGCAGGTACGACCGCAGGTGCTTCACCACCTGGCCCGCCAACTCGTACAGGTACTCCGCGTGATCGTCGTAGGAGACATCGTCAAAATCGACAAGCCCGCTGACGACGTAGTCCTCCGGCTTGGCCTCCTGGATGCCACCCTTGCCCAGCGACAGCACCTCGCGGGCGTTCGTTCGCAGGTGCTGAATCCACAACTCCTCCGATGGGGCCTGATACCTCATGGAGTCCAGCTTGAGCGTGAACGGCTTGAAGCCGCACCGCACCTCGCCCGTGGGCACGACGAGGATGCGCGGGATGTCGATCGTCTGCTTCACGACCATCGCGGCCGTCTTGGCGACAATCGCCGCGATGTCCACCGCGGGCTTCATGCCGGGAAGGTCCGGCTGAACGGGCCGATACTGCGCCGTCACCTGTTT
>JANNVF010000287.1:0-6727 GCA_031414315.1 Hyphomonadaceae bacterium
GTCAACAGCCCGTTGGCGCGACGCATGGCAGCCTCCACGCGGTCGAACCGCGCGGCCCGACCGTCGGCGCGGTTCTAGACCTGTTCGTGCGCAAAACCCAAGCGGCGTGTACACGGGCGCACAGCGCCCTCAACCGCCCCCGAAAATGAAATCCCCTGCCGTGAGCTGGTTCGGCGCGACGCCGATGAACCAGATTGAGGTGTCTGCATCCAGCGTGAGGATGCAGAAACCGCCGGAGGCAGTGAAGTCGGAGATGTTGGCCTGTATCTCCGCGAAGCTTGACCAGCTCGTGCCGCTCAGATTGATGAGATCGCCGCTCGCGAACCCAGCGGTAAAGTCATTGAGCACTGTTACGCCACTGGAAGTCTTATTCACGTTGAGCGTGTCGTTGCCCGTCCCCATGAAGACGTAGTCGACACCGAGCCCCGGAATGAAGAGGTCGTCACCAGCTTCGCCCAACATTACATCGACGCCGGCGCCGCCGCTGAGCGTGTCGTTGCCGTCTCCCATGTAAAAATAATCCTGCCCGTCACCGCCGGAGGCAGTGTCGTTTCCCGACCCCATTACGAAGATGTCGTTGCCGCTGGCAGCGCCGAGGCCATCGCCAAACACCGTAGAACCGTCCCCAAACGCGGTATCGTCACCATCTTCGCCATAGAAATAGTCGCCTTCGGGTCCGCCATACAGGAAGTCGTCGCCCTCACCAGCGAGGATGACGTCAACGCCACCCTCGCCGTACATAATGTCAGTTCCAGCGCCACCGTAGATGTAGTCGGTGTCAGCGCCGCCGAACACGGTGTCATTGCCGTTGCCCATGATGAACACATCGACGCCGGCGCCGCCGCGCACGGTATCGTCATTGTCGTACGCGTAGACGTAGTCGTTGCCCGGGCCGCCGATGATGATGTTCACCCCGCTGTCGCCCTGACCAATAAACGACGACGATCCCAGATAGGTGAGGTTCTCGAAATTTGGATGGCTCACAATCGCCACGTTGGTGATTGTTGTGCGCAGCGTATCGTTGCCCTGATTGGCAAGTTCCGTCACCACGTCTCCGGCTGAGTCCACGCTGTAGGTATCGTCGCCAGCGCCACCGATGAGTGTATCGGCGCCGGGTCCGCCATCCAGCACGTCGTTCAAGGCACCGCCGGTAAAGGAATCGGCGCCAGACCCGCCCACGATTGAGACACGTTCAATGCTGGCGAATGTCACAAGGGCGACGCCATTCTCAAGAATTGACGGATTTCCGATCGAATAGCTCAACGCGCCTGTTCGCGACGCGAGTGAGATACTGGCGAAGTCGTTTCCCGCGCCGCCGTCGTAGCTGTTCAACCCTTGTGTGTCGTCGAGGATATCATCGTCATCGCCGCCGATCAGTGTATCGTCACCGAGGCCGCCACGGAGCGTGTCGGCGCCGCCATTGCCCGTAAGAACATTCGCCCCGTCGTTGCCCGTGAGGAAATCGCTTTCGGCGCCACCCGAAGCGTTCTCGATCATGACACCTGCTGCAATCACAAACCCACCGGGAACATTTCTTGTGCTCGAAACAAATCCTCCGCCGCCTATCGCGTTCAGCAGGGTTGCAGGGCGCAGATCTATCGTGACGATCCGCGACCCGTTGTAGACGATTTCATCGATGCCGCCGGTATCCCAGATGCCCACAAACGACGTCCCCAGAGCGCCCTGGTCAGGCAACGTGTAGGTATTTGCGCCGCCGTTCGTAGTTGAATTTGCGACGTACTTTTGCTGCAGCAAACCAATGTCCAGAGGCATCGGCGTCGATTGCGAGCCGTATATTTCGGTGTTGACGGCAACGCCCCCCTGAAACGGAAAGCCGTCATTGTAGGTCATCGTCGTGTACACGCCCTGGTTCAACTCGAACGTGCCGTAGGAGTCGAACTCGCCGACAACGCCCTGCATGATCTCGGAATTGCCGCCATTGTCGTGCGGGTGAGCCAGGCCAAGGCCGTGACCAATCTCGTGGATCAGCGTGACAAAGCCCAGCCCTCCTGGCGAAAGGCCGTTCGCCCAGCCGGTTCCAGCCGGATCAAACGCGCCGTAGCCGACACCACCAGTCGTCGCGAAGTATCCCAGAGTGCCTGGCTCGAGATCGATCAGCGCCATGACGAACCGGGCGCCGGGCTCCACAAAAACCCGCGTGAACGAGAGGTTGGTCACCGCCGCGAAGGTGGCGAACGCCGCGAAGGCCGCATCTATTTCCGGCTGCGTCCAGGCGCGCAGCGCCGTGTCATCAAGCGGATTGGTGTGACCAACGGGCGCAAAGAAGACGGTGATGTTCTGCTGTGAGACCGTGAAGCCCAGGTTGATCGTGTCGAGTGGGTTCTGGGCCGCCCCGATAGCGGCCGAGACGGTGTATCCGCCCACGAGATCAGGATCAGGCTCGGTATCGCCCGGATCGTAGGCCTTGGCGTTGAGATAGAACGTCCCGGTCGTGGTCGCGGTAAAGCGCAGCAGCGCTTCCCTGTTGACGCCGGCGTCGTCATCGAGCGCGATGAGCGTGCCCTGACTGTCGTAGAGTTCGAGGTAGGCATCCACGAGCGGCGACCCGCCGTTGCCTGTCATCGTGAAGACGTAGTGCTGCCCGGCGACGAGGCTGACGCGATACAGATCGTGATCGAGCAGAAAATCGACGACGCCGGTTTGTGAACCACCGATCGCGAGAACGGTTGTGGCGCCGGGATCGCTGGGGATCGTCAACGCTTGCGGAGCGCCGTCCCTCTCGGCCGGCTTCAGAACATCGCCGTGATCACCTGTGGTGCTCGCGTCAAGCACCGAGGCATGCGGGCGGGCGGCGCCATCTGTCTCGCGTGTCGTGGCGAAAGCGCCCCGGCCAATCCCGCCGCCAGACCAGCGCGCGCCGAATGAGCTCAGCCCTCCGGTCCCGAAACCAGGCATGGACTTCTCCTCAGATTTTCAGAGGGCTACCTCGCATGATCCCATCGCGAGAACAACGCTGCGGCTCCTCACCCAAGGGTTGTCTTCAGCCCGGCGCCCGCAAATGGCTGTAGATCGCCGTCACCCCGTGCACATCGTACCAGGCAAGCATGCGCGCGATCGTCTCGCGGAAGGTGTAGCGGGCGCGCCAGCCAAAGGCAGCCTCGGTGGCCGCAGGGTCGAGAACCACTGACGGGACGTCATCGGGGCCGGGGTCAACCTCCGGAACGGGCTCGTCGAGGGTGACGCCCACGTGGGCCGCGACCAGATCGAAGATCTCCTTGATGGTGTGGCCCGTGCCTGTGGATACATTGAAAACGCCTTGCGGCGCATCCGCCTCAAGCGCGCGATCGACGATCCCGAAGAAGTCTTCCATGTCCAGAAAGTCACGCACTGTCCTGGAGCAGAAGCACTTCTGGCCCGCCTTCAGGCGCTTGTAGAACGTGGGGATCGGGCCGATCGCAAGGCGCGGTCCAGTCACATTCGCAAGGCGCAGCGTCACGAACGGCAGGCCGGACGCCGCGAGATAGTGCTCGCCTGCCGCCTTGGAAATTCCATAGCTGGTGAAGGGCCGCAGCGGTGCGTCCGCGGGGATCGGCGTGCGGTCCGGGCGGCCGTAGGCAAGCGCCGTCTGGAAGTTCACGAACCGGGAGACTCCGGCAGCTTTCGCCGCGTGAATGACGTGGGCGGTTCCCTCCACGTTGGTGCGCGTGTCTTCCGCCCAGTCCTCGGGATCCTTGTAGGCGGCGGCGCTGTGGACGACGTGGGTCGGCGCAAACCGCGCGAATGCGGCGTGGACGAAAGCCTTGTCCGCAATGGTGCCTTCCGCCAGTTCCAGGTGCGGATGCTGCTCCGGCAGGTTGCCGCGATGCCCGGTGGCGAAGTTGTCCAGCGCCAGAACATCCACGCCCTGCGCGAGCCAGCGCTCGATCAGGTTGGAGCCGAGGCAGCCGGCGCCGCCGGTGATCAGGACGCGCATGGGTCAGGCCGGTTTCTTGTCGTCGAGTTTCAGGTGGGTGTATTCGCCGTGAACGCCGTGCTGGCGATAGTAGTCGATGGCCTTCGGCATGAAGTCCGCCAGAGGCGTGAACTCGATGGCGCCGAAATCCTGATAGGTGCGCGACGGGTCGAGCAGAATGCTACGCGCGTCGTCCGGTCCGAGCGGGCGGATTTCCGGGGCCGGATAGTCGTTGATCTGCATGCCGGTCACGACCGCGTCGTACAGTTCCTTGATGGCGATGTCCTTGCCGGTGGAGAAATGATAGGCGCCATTGCCTATACCGTCCACGGCCTTCACGACCGTGCGCGCCAGATCCCCCACATAGACGAAGTCCCGCCGCGCTTCGGTGACGAAGCATTTCTTGCCGTCGCGGAGGCGGGAGAAAAAGATCGGCAACGGACCGGATACATTGCGCGGGCCGATGACGTTGGCGAGGCGGAACGTGACGTAGTCGAGCCCGGAAATCTCCAGATAGTCTTCCGCCGCGGTCTTCGAGATCGCGTAGCTCGAGTTGGCCGGAAACTTCGGGTGGGAGAGTGTGATCGGCTGCTCCAGCGGCTTCACGCCATAGCAAAGCGCCGTCTGGAAATAGATAAAGCGTCCAACCTTGTGATCCACCGCCGCGCGCGTGAGGTTTGCGCCGCCAACCGCATTCGTCAGCGCGTCCGAATGCCAGTCTTCGGGGTTCTTGTAGGACGCCGCCGTATGAACGACCACATCCGGCTTGTACTCTTCGAACAGCCGGTCAATCAGCGCCTTGTCGGCGATGGACCCTTGCACGTAGGTCAGGTTTGGGGCGGTTTCAGGCAAGTGTTCGCGCCGTCCGGTGTCGAGATTGTCGATGGCCAGCACTGTGTCGCCCCGCGCCAGCAAGAGTTCGGCGACATGGGAGCCGACCTGGCCGCAGCCGCCTGAAATGAGCGCCTTCATCGACTTCTCGCAATCTCTGTGGGGTTCGCCCTGACGGGCCGATGCGGCGGGTAGCCAAGGGGGTCGGCGCTGTCAACTGCGCGGCTCCCTGCCCGCTGCTTGGTATGACGGGCGCCCTGCGCTAAAGGCACTGCGTCAACGCTGAAGGGAACGCCGCATGTGTGGGATTGCGGGCATCGTGCATCTCGACGGGGAGCGTATCGGCGACCTCGCGGGCCGCCTGCGCACCATGAACCGCCTTATCCGCCATCGCGGCCCGGATGGCGAAGGCGTGTGGACAAATCCGTCCGCCGCGGCCGGCCTGGCGCATCGCCGGCTCGCGATCGTCGATCTGTCGCCGGCGGGCGCGCAACCGATGATCGGTCACAACGGCGCGGCGCTTGTTCATAACGGAGAGGTCTACAACTTCGTCGAGCTCCGCGAGGAACTGGGCGACCGCTGGCCCTTCAGAAGCCGGACAGACACCGAGTGCGTGCTGGCCGCCCATGAACGCTGGGGCGATGACGCGCCAGATCACTTTCGCGGCATGTTTGCGTACGCCCACTGGGACGACAAACGGAAGCGCCTGTTTGCCGCGCGCGACCGGTTCGGGATCAAGCCGTTCTACTACGCGGTCGTTGACCGGGTTCTCTACTTCGCCTCGGAGATCAAGGCGCTGCTGCCGTTCCTGCCAGAAATCAGGACGGACCTGAAGGCGCTCGCCGAGTACTTCACCTTTCAGTACACGCTGGGCGAGGAAACCCTGTTTGCCGGTGTGAAGCAGCTGCCGCCGGCGCATACGCTGGTCGTCGAGAACGGCGCGCTGCGCGTGCGCCGCTACTGGGACGTCGACTACACGATCGACTGGGACCACACGCCCCGCTACTTCGAGGAACGGCTGCATGAGCTTCTGTCAGACAGCCTGAAGATTCACCTGCGCTCCGATGTGCCGGTCGGCGCCTACGTCTCCGGCGGCATCGACTCCAGCCTGATCGCGATCCTGTCGGCTCAGGCGACCGAGGCCAACAACCTCTTCTTCCACGGCCGCTTCACCGACCACCCTCGCTACGACGAAAGCGCCTATGCGCAGTACGCCGCCGATCACGCAGGCGGCCCCCTGCACACCGTCGACATCACGGCGGACATGTTCCGCGACAACATCGCCAAGGTGATCTACCACCTCGATCACCCCGTCGCCGGGCCGGGATCATTCCCGCAGTACGAAGTGTCGGCGCTGGCCGCCAAACACGTGAAGGTGGTGCTCGGCGGCCAGGGCGGTGACGAAATTTTCGGCGGCTATGCCCGTTATCTCGTCGCCTATCTGGAGCAGTGCATCCGCGCCGCCATCGACGGCACCTACCGGAGCGGCAATTTCATCGTCACGCTGGAATCGATCATCCCGCGCATGGGCGTGCTGCGCGAATACAAACCCATGCTGCAAAGCTTCTGGAAGGAAGGCCTGTTCGGCCCGCTCGACGAGCGCTACTTCCGGCTCATCAATCGCGCCGCCGATACCAGAGACGAAGTGGATTGGTCGGTGCTGCCGATGCACGAGGTGTTCGACCGGTTCCGGACGGAATTCAATCACTCGAACGTCGGCAAGGACGCCTACTTCGACAAGATGACCCACTTTGATTTCAAGTTCCTGCTGCCGGCGCTGCTGCAGGTCGAGGACCGGATGGGCATGGCGCACGGCCTTGAGTCTCGCGTGCCCCTGCTCGACCATCCGCTGGTGGAGTTCGCGGCTTCCATCCCCGCCGACGTGAAGTTCAAGGACGGGCAGGCCAAGCACCTGCTCAAGCACACCTACCGCGACACCATCCCGCGCCCGATCCTGGAGCGCCGCGACAAGATGGGCTTCCC
>JANNVF010000288.1:0-3426 GCA_031414315.1 Hyphomonadaceae bacterium
TGGCGCTCGGCGTCTGGTTGCCGTTGAGGACGCGACGAGCTACTCGGTCGCCACCATTGCTGACTTAAAGGAATGGACGGAAGCCGCGGGTGAGGGCTGGTTTGTTAGTGGCCGAGCAATCGTTGGATTTTCCGCGGAGGACCTCGCGCGGCAGCCACTGCTAATCGAGTTCCTGCGTGACAAGTCCGGCCAGGGCACGATCGGCGCCATCAAGGGAGCCGTCGACACGGTCTTCGCGCTGACTGTCGGCGCGTTACTGACATCAGCCGAGGGTGCGCGGTTGCGGCGATGCAACGACGAGAAGTGCGGCAAGTACTTCGTCCGAACCGGGAAGATGAAGCACTGCTCAACGAAGTGCGGCCGGCGGGTCTACATGAGGGCGTTTCGGATGGGTACAGTCGGAGCGGAAGCGAAAGCCTAACGGCCAGCCCACATTGCAGAGATAATGGCGCCGATGAATCTTGCCAAGCGCGCGGATATGTGGTTCGGCGACGGCCCGTCGCTCGCCACCGAGGTCATGGGCTACGCCATCGACGGATTACCGAGCGGCGTGTCAGCGTGCTTGCGCCACTACCAACATGCGGGATGGAAGTTGCTCGTGTCGAGGGGTGACGAACGCAGCGTGGACCACGGATACTTCGCGACTCCAGACGAAGCGGTAGCCGCACTGGAGCAACTTGTAAGCCAGCCGCCGCCAAAGACGAACTGATTACTGGAACTCGGTGCTCAGCATCGCGTGCATGCGCTTCAGGACCATGAACATCGTCAACGCGAAATGCACAACGAGCGCGATGGCGATGGCGCTGGACACATGGAACGACCACTGCGGGCTCTGCGAACCAGCCGCGATAACCAGCGGCACCAAGGACGACAGTGACGCCACGATCGCGTAGGCGATGTTGTTGTAGACCTCTTTCGCGAAGGACCTGACGCGCTCATTCCGTGGCCTCGCAGGCGAGGCCGACAGGCCCTGCAGAACGACCAGCAGGTTAAACAGCAGGCCCGCCATGATCGCCATCGCATTGGTCAGGATGTTGATCGCGTTGTGTGTCAACGTGATTTCCGTCGCGGCGCAGAGGGCTGCTGCCACCAGCGGGACCAGATAGAACAGGCAAACATCGTTGATGCGCGAGCCAGTCTCCCCGTCTTTCAGGGTTTCCCAATGCCCGAGCACAATTCCCTTGACGTTGATCTTGTTGATGAAGTCGACCATGCGTCACCCCGCCATTCCGAGTTGTCCACGCAGTTCCTCGACAACGTCTAGACACACAGCGTTCAGGCTGGCGAAGGTTGGGTGGCCCCGCTCCAGCGTCATGTCTTCACTGACTTCGAGGTAGGGCGCCGCGTCGTGGGTCGACACGTCAAACTGGCGGGTGCGACCGTTGTAGTTAACGCCGATGCGGACGCTTTCGACGTCCTCGCCAAAAAACCTAGCGATCGTCGCCCGGCCAGCCATGATGTCCTTGATGAATCTGGGCGTCCTCTCAGTGCCCCACATCGACGTTTCGCGAGGCGCCCGCCACACAATCTCCATACTACCGATTTCCGCCCGAGTGCCCCGCAAAAACGTGTCGGCCCTGTCCCTGCTGGTGCCGTGGGTCATGATGCGGAAGGTCCGGATATCACCGGCCATCAGCGCATCAATAACACTGATCGGCACGACACGGTCGATAGTCAAGTGAAAGCCGGGGTTGGACTCGCGGAACTGCGTCTGCAGAGCTACGCGGAGTTGCGTATAGGGCGACTTGTTGCCGACGCGCTGGAGCAGCAACAGGCCACTATTCTCGGTCGACGGCAAGTGAAACCGGAAGTAGAACGGCAACATTTCGGCGTCCTCCTCCGTGCGATTGATGGTGCTAGCGAAGGTGTTCGCATTCACGAAGGGGGCCGCGTAACCATATTCGCCGCGATGGATCTGTCCCCAGAGATTGCTCCCGTCGGCGCGCATTCGAGTGCCATCGTTCGGTTCGGGGGCACCCGTCGCGAGCCCGGCGTGTCGAATGCGCAGCAGGCTTTGGTCCTTTTCGTCCTTCGCGTAGCCACCGCACAATCCGTCCAGGATGCGCTTCACCTCTCCGTAGAGGGTCTTGCCGGCGGCAAACGCCAGCGGCAGGGGTCCTTCACTGCCGGTCTGTCGGATCTCAAGCTGATAGGTCGCGACGAAAATTCCTGCAGGCATAGGGGTCACCAAGTATAGACGGCCAGCCCGGCAATTCGTCTCAACCTGGGGCCGTGTAGACCCGGCCTTCTAAGCCCGGGCCGGTTCGGCGTCAGGGGCGCGCCCCTGTGAGGCGTGGCCGAACGCCTAGCTGACCAACGGGCCGGGACAGCCCGGCTCGTAACACTTCACCGCGCTGTGCGGGCACGAACGCCCGTTGCGTAACGTATGTCCGAGAGGTTGGTCTGGGTGAAACTCGCACAAGTAGCCCGAGCCGTGGCACCGCTGGCAGCGTTCGCCGTCGATGAACGACCGCCAACCGGGTGGTAGCTCTGGCCGATCCTCTGGAGCCTGGCAGTGCGGGCAGGGCTTGCCTGGGGCCGTGCAAACGCCGTGAGGATAAGGGCTGTCGGGGTGAGCCTCGCAGATCCACCGCGCGTCCCGACAGTGCCGACAGGCCCAATCGCCCATGGACGAAGTCTACCGCGTTGCGCTTAACGAAAGGATTGGTAGGCCGCGTAGAATAGGCGGCAATGAACCGCCTCTACTACGGGGACAACCTCGACGTGCTCCGTCGGCACGTCGATGATGAGTCCGTCGATCTCGTCTACCTGGACCCACCGTTCAACTCAAACGCAAACTACAACGTCCTGTTTGCCGAGAAGGACGGGGCGCAGGCCGCGTCGCAGATCAAGGCGTTTGGGGACACGTGGAAGTGGGACGACGAGGCGGCACGTGCCTTCGAGGAGGTTGTCGAAGGTGGCGGCAAGGCATCTCAGGCGATGCAGGCGTTCCGCACGATTCTCAGCGAGAGCGACATGATGGCGTATCTCGCGATGATGGCACCGAGGCTCGTGGAACTGCGGCGCGTCCTGAAATCGACGGGCAGCCTGTATCTCCACTGCGACCCGACGGCAAGCCACTACCTGAAACTGCTCCTAGACGCAGTCTTCGGTCCAGAGAATTTCTTGAACGAAATCATTTGGAAGCGGACAAGCGCGCATAGCAGCGCCAAGCGATACGGCCCGGTTCACGACGTGATTCTGTTCTATTCAAAATCGGACCATTACGCCTGGAACAAGGTGTACGGGCCTTACGACCAGACCTATCTCGATGAGTTCTACACCCATGTCGACACGGATGGGCGTCGATGGCGACGGTCTGACCTGACCGGGGCCGGGACTCGGAACGGCGAAACGGGCATGGTATGGCGCGGTATCGATGTGACGGCAAAGGGGCGTCACTGGTTCGTGCAGCCTAGTGAACTC
>JANNVF010000289.1:0-1920 GCA_031414315.1 Hyphomonadaceae bacterium
CAGGGAGCCGGCGATCCGCGCGCCCTTGAGCGGCTGCGCCTTGCCGTATTCGACCCGGGTGGCCATCAGGCCCGGCATTTCGGTTTCGGCGAGGCTGATTTCCTTGCGACCGAATTCGGCCAGCGACAGGTCACGGACGACGTGGTTCGGCCCTTCGGCCAGGGTGGTGGACATGGGGGGAGCTCCTGCTATGGCCGGTGCTCTAGCAGGCCTCCGGGCGGAGGGCAATAAAGATATAAAGAAGTCTTTATATCACCCGCTGCGGGCGAGTGATTGCCCTTAGCGCCGGTCTCCAGACCGGCAGCGGTGGTTCCCTTTGCATGGCCGTGCCGGTCTGGAGACCGGCGGTACGACTGCCACAGCAACAATAGCCGCACGCGTTTTCACGCTGCGGGTTCGACACTTGCCCCCAACGGAGGGCCGGGAAGCGAGGCAAGCCCCGCTGGAAAGTGGCGTCTTGCGACACCGGTAGTGCGAGGCCTGCCTCGCGTCCCGCGATTGTTGTGCGCCGGGCCGTCACGCCGGGGCATTGGTGCGCCTCGGATGTGACGGGCCGACGGCGTGCGGGACGATGGCGTTCAAACACCGCTCCCCGGACCCGCCGCGTTCGTCTCACCGTTGTGAAACTCCGCGACGCTTGCCACGCTCAACCGCATCACGCCCGCGCCGTTGAACAGCTGGATCCGGCTGCCCTCCTGCGGACGTGATGGGTGGAATATAAATCCAGTCAGGACCCAGCCGAATTCGATCGCGAAACGAAGCGCCAATCCCCGTACCGCCGGCTTCAGCCGGCAGGTGGGGGAAGGCTGACACATAAGGGAAAAACAAAAACTGGCCAGCTGAAGCCAGCGGTACAGAGGGTGTGGGATTGCAGCGGCGCCAATCCCCCTATTTCGCCGGGCGCATCGCGGTTACGCGGTTGCGGGTGTCGTCGGTGTAGTACGCCGTCACCTGCCTGCCGTTGGCCGGGATCATCGAGGGGATGACGTAATACGCGAACGTCGTCGCCTTGCCGCCGGCGTCGGTGACAGTGATCTCATCCGGCAGATCGCCGCCTGAAATTTCACTGGCGCCGCTCAGCACGCCGGTGACGGACGCTTTTCCATCCAGCGGCACGGTGGGCGCGGCGTCACCGAGAACCGTCTGGCCGTCCATGCGCACGTCGACAAGGCTCGGCTTGCTTTCGACGACGTAGGTGACGGTGGCGTTCTTGCCGTCGAAATCGCCGGCGCTCTTGCCGCCAAGATCGGCCTCCTCGGCATTGAGATCGAGCGGCAGTTCCGACGATTGGCCCGGCGCGATGACGTGCACGAAGAACATCGGATACGCGCCGTCCTCGATGCGCACGATCTTGCCGACGATCTGCTGTTCGCCTTCGGCAAGCGGACGTTCGGCTTCGGTCTTCGGCCCGCACGCGACCAGCACAAACGCCGCCGCCGCCAGCGCGGCGTGAACCCGTTTCAGCATCAGCCCGTTTCCCTGCTCTCGAACTCTTCTATTTGCGCCGGAGTTCGTAGTTCACCTGAAGTTGCACGCGATGATCGACGGCGCCGGCCGCCGTCGGCGTGTTGCTCACCGGAGAGGCCGGAGAATCGAGCCGTTGGGCCCGGGCTTCCGTGACCGTCTGCCAAGGCGCACCCGGCTGCTCAAGAACCGCGCCGTCCTCGCGAATGGAGATGATGCGGCCGACCTTCAGCCCCGACGCCTTCGCGTAGGCTTCCGCACGCGCCTGCGCCTTGCGCATCGCGTCGGCGCGGGCGCTCGCTTCCGCAGCGTCCTCGCTTTCCAGCTTGAACACCACCGAATCCACGCGGTTGCCGCCATCGGCCACGATTGCGTCCAGCACCGCGCCGACCTTGGCGAGATCGCGCACCTTGATGACGACAATGTTGGTGGCGCTGTAGGCGCGGATGCGCTGGC
>JANNVF010000290.1:0-5138 GCA_031414315.1 Hyphomonadaceae bacterium
GTCTGCTGGTCGCGCTCCAGCGAGATCCTGTTGGCCTCGATCTTTCCGGAATTGGTCGTCGACTGCCACGTCGCGAACACCCCCAGCAGGGCGGCGAGACCCGCCACGATACTGGTGAAACCGCTGCTGCCTTCGGCCATGCCGACCTCCCCGATCGATACGTCGGGATACTGCCCCGGCCAGCCCCGTTCGCAAGTGGATTCTGATCCCTAGCGCCCAGCCCGGATCGGCGGCATCGCCACCCGCCGTTGACCGCACCGATCGCGCACATCGCCGCCGCAGGTCCGGGCGCGACCGTCCTTCGTCATGCAGATGCGCACTTCGCGCAGGCGGACGCGATCGCACTGCACTGCGATCATGGCGGGGGTCAGTCCGGGATTGGCGGCGACGAAGGCGCGCTCCACTTCGGCGCCGGTGACCATGAGCGTCCGCGTCGGACCGCGATACGCGGCGGGGATGGTGACGCGGCTGCGCACGCGGCGGGTGAGATCAAAATAGGCCTGCGCCGACAGCCCAGAACACTTCCCGTGCGAGTCCCACTCGTGCTCCACCAGACGCGGGCTGGGCATGATATCGAGCATCGACGCAACGAGCGCCGGTGGCGCATCGCGCTGCGGGCTGGTGCAGCCGGACGGCCAGCCACGCTCGTTCTGCGGCCAGAGTCCGTGCACCACGAATGAGAAGCGCCGGTCGAGCCCACACTGACGCGGATCGCGGCTCTCCATAGAGTCCTCGGCGCAATAGCTCGGGCTCCACGACAGAGCGAGAAGATAATAGTCGAAGCGCCCGGCGACGTCGCCGCGCCGATCACCTTTGTACTGCGCGTGCGCAACGGCGCCGAGCGCTGCGATGCAAAACCCGAACAGCGCCGCCAGAAGGGTCCGCCCGGGACGCTTCATTTCTTCTTCTTTTCGCCGACCGGCAGCGCCGCTGCTGCGGCGGCGGCACTCGCATTCGGATCAGGCTTGCGGAATTTCAGTGTCATCCGGTCGCTCTCGCCGATCGCGCGGTATGGCGCGGTGTCAAAGCGCGGATTGGGCGGTTCACCCAGCGGCGCAGACAGCAGCGTCGGCGGCAGCGTCCACACGCCGAACGGGTGATCGCGATCGTCGCGCGGGTTGGCGTTCATTTCAGAGGAGCCGACGAACTCGAAGCCCGCCTCCTGCGCGATCATCTTCACCAGCACTTCCTGCACGTAGCCGTTGGACGCCTGCGGATCGGGTACGCCGGTGGAGCTAGCGCGGTGCTGCTCAATGCCGAGAATGCCACCGGGCTTGAGCGCGCGATAGAAATCCGCGAACGCCTTCTCCGCATACCCCTCGCCCATCAGCGTATGCATGTTGCGCGCGACAATCACGAGATCGGCGGAGTTCGCCGGCGCCACTTCGCGTGAGCGCGGCGACAGCACCGTCAGCGTGATCGCGCCGAATGTCTTCGGCTGATTGACGAACGAGGTCGTGTATTTGTCGAGCGTCTGCATCTGAGCGGGGGTGGCGCCAACGGGATCGAACGTCGCGGCGTAGAACCGGCCATCGTTCTTCGCGAGATACGGCGCCACGATCGACGTGTACCAGCCGCGCCCTGGAAAGACCTCAACCACGGTGGCGCCGGGTTTCAGTTCCCAGAACCGCAGCGTCTCCAGCGGATGGCGCCAGCGGTCGCGTTCGGGGTCGACGCGCCACGGCCCCGCCACCGCCCACTCCAGCGTGCCCACCGCAGGACCGGCCGTCTCTGGCGCGGTCAGGGCAGGCACGACGGCCGTGGGTGCGCCGCCGCGTTCGCAGCTGGTCACCATCAGGGAAAGCGCCAACGCGAGGAGAGGAAGGACCGGCATCCGCATGGTTCGCGGTTAGCGCGCCGCCCTCCCCAAGTCAAAGAATGGACGCCGCGCGCCGGGCGCGGCAGAGTTGCTCCATGAGCCTCGCCAAACCCTTCACCGTCGCCGTCCCGCAAGCCAAGCTGGACGCCATCGGCGCGCGCGTACGCGCCTACCCCTGGTTTGCCGCGCCCGACGACGAGGCCGACCAGTGGGCGCGCGGGGTCAACACGCGCTGGCTGCGTGGACTGTGCGACTACTGGCTCAACGGATACGACTGGCGCGCGCAGGAAGCGGTGCTGAATCGTTTCCCGCAGTTCATCGCGACCATCGACGGCGTCGACGTGCACTATGTCCACGTGGTCGGCGAAGCAGAGGGCAAGCGACCGCTGATCCTTTCGCACGGCTGGCCGGGTTCGCACTACGAGTTCTGGGGCGCGATCGAGAAGCTTGCGTATCCGTCAAAGCACGGCGGCAGTGCAGGCGACGCGTTCGATCTCGTCATTCCTTCGCTCCCCGGTTACGGGTTTTCGGGAAAGCCCACGCGCCCGATGGGTCAGCGCGCCACCGCGAAACTGTTCGCGACACTGATGACCGACGTGCTCGGCTATTCCAGCTATCTCGCGCAGGGCGGCGACTGGGGCAGTCTCGTCACGTCATGGCTTGGCGTCGATGGCGCGCCGCAGTGCTGCGGCATTCACCTCAACATGGTGCCGTTCCGGCCGAACCCGCCTGTGCCGCAGACCGACGCGGAAACCGCGTGGCTCGGCCACATGCAGGGCGCCATGCAGGCCGAGGGCGCCTATTTCATGGAGCAGTCCACCAAGCCGCAGACGCTGGCGCACGCGCTGATGGATTCGCCCGTCGGAACGGCGGCATGGATCACCGAGAAATTCCACGGCTGGTCTGACCTCGGGACGCACGGCGACATCGAGAAAGTCTATTCGAAGGACCAGCTGCTCAACAACGTTATGATCTACCTCGTCACCGACTCCATTGCCACGAGCGTCTGGTACTATCGCGCACGCTTTGAGGAGAACGCGTCGCTGCCGAAGGGCGCACGGTGCGAAACGCCAACTGCCGTCGCACACTATCCCGGCGAACGCATCTTCACCGCCCCGCCGCGCTCGTGGGTCGATCGCGCCTACAACATCACCCGCTGGGCCGACATGCCCGACGGCGGCCATTTCGCCGCAATGGAAAAACCGGACGCGTTCGTCGCAGACCTGCGCGCGTGGGCGCGCGAACTCGGGTGACACAGCAGACCTTCGACGCCATCGTCATCGGTGGCGGCGCAGCGGGCCTCATGTGCGCCGCGATCGCCGGGCAGCGCGGGCGCCGCGTCGTCGTGCTTGAGCACGCCGACGTCATCGGCAAGAAGATCCTCATCTCCGGCGGCGGCCGCTGCAACTTCACCAACCGAGAAACCGCACCGGACCGCTTCGTCTCCGCCAACCCGCACTTCGCGAAGTCCGCGCTCGCCCGCTACACCGCCGCCGACTTCATCGCACTGGTCGATCGCCACCGCATCGCCTGGTACGAGAAGACGCTCGGGCAATTGTTTTGCGAAGGCACGGGCGCCGCGCGAAAGATCGTGGCCATGCTCGCCGCCGAATGCGCAGCGGGCGGCGTTTCGATTTACACCGACTGCACCGTGCACGACGTGCGTCGTGCCGATCGCTTCGTGGTTGAAACGTCGCTAGGCACATTCGAAGCGCCGGCTCTGGTTCTCGCCACCGGCGGGCCATCGATCCCGAAGCTCGGCGCCACCGACTTCGCCCATCGGGTAGCCACGCAATTCGGTCTACCGCTCACCGAGATCGCCCCCGCGCTGGTGCCGCTGACGTTCGCCGACGCCGATCTTGAATGGATGCAGAAACTCTCCGGTGTCGCGCTCGACGTCGAGGCGCGCGCCGGCGCCGGACGGTTCCGCGAAGCTGCGCTCTTCACCCATCGCGGCCTTTCCGGCCCGGCCATCCTGCAGATCTCGACCTACTGGCGGCGCGGCGATTCCATCACGCTCAACCTCGCGCCCGGCATCGACGCGGACGCAGCGTTGAAGGAGACCAAGCGCACCCGACCGAAAGCTTTCTTGCGCACCGTTCTCTCCGACATCGTGCCGACGCGCTTCGCCGAACATCTGACGCGGGACTTCGATGGCGAACGCATCATGGCCGAACAGCGCGACGCATCTCTCGACGACGTCGCGCGTCTGCTGCGCGCATTCACGCTCACGCCATCGGGCGACGAAGGCTGGGCCAAGGCAGAAGTGGCGCGCGGCGGTGTCGATACGCGCGCGCTCTCCTCGCAGACGATGGCGGCCCGCGATGTGCCCGGGTTGTTCGTCATCGGCGAGGCGGTGGACGTCACCGGCTGGCTCGGCGGCTACAATTTCCAGTGGGCGTGGTCGTCGGGCTGGTGCGCAGGCCAGGCCCTTTGAACGGGTCCGGGAGCGGGCGCTGCGGGGCGCTTGTCTCGCCGGAAACCCGCGCGTATGGTCCGCGCCTCGCGAAACGGGCCGTCCCCCAAGACGGCCCGGAAAATATGCGTCGGGGCCGTAGCTCAGTTGGGAGAGCGCCTGAATGGCATTCAGGAGGTCAGCGGTTCGATCCCGCTCGGCTCCACCACGCAGTCTGTTGTTTTAATTGCAATTTTTCTATCGCCCGAAAAACCGGCCACTTTCCGGAGCTTTGCCGAATCGCCTCTGTCGCCGGGAGCGATCTCCGACAGGGCGCCTCACCGATTTCCTCGGGGTTTCTCCGGGGGCATTGCTGCGCCCACGCGTTCGACTGGCAGAGACCAGTTGCGCGCCTGCCCGATGGGCGGCCCGACGAATTCGAACCCGTGAAGGCTAACGTAGATGCGCCCCTGCGCCATCGCTTCGGCCAGGAGGGATCGCTTGAGGTCGTCGAACGGCCGACTGCGCAGTCAGAAGTAGCCTGAGAGAGCGGCGCGTTGTCGCGCCCAACCGAATGGTAGCGCCTCGCGGGTCAAACTCCGAAGCGAGAGGCGGGGGCTATGCCGCCCGTCGAGGATCGCCTCGACAAGGTCGGGCGCCAAAGACGCAAGCGGAAGGATCTGACCGGCGTGCGCACGGCATATGTCTTCTTGCGCCGCCAGCGCCAGCAGCGACGCTGCCTCGCCCTTGGCGAGCCTGTCGGCCCAAACCCGCGCCATCACCACCGCCCGCACAAGGGCACGATCAACTTGCGGCGGCGGCGCCTCCCCATTCACTGTGAAGCGCGCATGAAGCGGCCGATGCAATGGAACGGCGATCTCGAGGCGAGCCAGTTGCTGATTTTCGCTTGCCTCAGAATTCATT
>JANNVF010000291.1:0-2872 GCA_031414315.1 Hyphomonadaceae bacterium
CGCGGCGCACGCGCACATCGGCGCCCTCGCGCCCGAACCACGCCTTCTCCACCGCCGGTCCCGCGATCATCGCCGGATCGCGCGAGGCGGGCAGCAGCACCGGATGACCCGGAAACATCTCCCACAGGTCCGCAAGCAGCGCCTTGCTCGACGCCGCGCAGCGCCAGGCCGGTTCGATCACGTTGACCCGCGCGGCCGCGAGCGCCGGGCCGAAACGTTCCTCCGCCATCCACTCCCACGGATAGAGCTTGAACAGCGCGCGGATCGGCGCGTCGTCGCCATCGATGAAGCGGCCGTCCCTGAAGCCGATCTGGTCCACGTCGAGCAGCTTGGTGGCGAAGCCCGCCTGCACCGCGCAATCGCGCAGATAGTCCGTGGTCAGGATATCGTCTGGATCGTCGAGCATGCAGGCGAAGTGCACGTCGCTGCCCAACGCGCCGTGCAGCTTGCTCCACGCGCCGATGAGCGCGTCGTGGATGCCGTTGTACTGGTCGGCGGTGGCGTCGTGGTCGATCAGCCAGCGCCATTGCACGACGGCGGCCTCGAACAGCGCGGTGGGCGTGTCGGCGTTGTACTCCAGCAGCTTCGGCGGATGGCGGCCGTCCCACGCGAAATCGAACCGGCCATAGAGCGACGGCGCCTTCGCCGCCCACGACGCGCGCGCCGCGTCCGCCAGCACGCCATCTATGCCGAGCGTGGCGAGCCGATCTTCGTCGAACGCGCGCGCGACGGCTTGGTCGATCATCGCCAGCGCGTCTTCGGCCGCCTCGTGCAGCATCTCGATTTCTTCGCTGTTGAACACAAAGCATGCGTCCTCGCGCCAGTACGGGCGGCCATCGACGTGACGCCAGATGTGGAAGTCGATGGCTTCGAGGCGCCTCACCCAGTCCGCGCGCGGCGCGACGGGATCGCGTCTCATCCGCGTCCGCTGACGCTGCCGCGATACCCGCGCCCGGTCGCGCCGAACCCGCCGCGCACGGGATCGGACACCGCGGTTGCGATCTGCGATCGTCCATTCAGCGCGCTGGCGCCGGGGCCGGGATCGCCACTCGGCCGCATGCCGCCGAACGCCCAGAAGTAACCGCCGTAATAGCCGTGGCCGGTGGGCGTGGGCTCGCAGTCGTTCGGGCCATAGTCGCGATAGCAGTCAGCCTTCGAGGCATAGCTGTTGCGCCGGTAGAAGCCCTTCTCCTCCGGCTGGCCGCACGCCGCGAGGCCGGCGCCGATCAGCACCAGCGTTACCGACGTCGAGCGCCAGCGCGCCATCAGGGCACCCAGCTCGCCGCCTGCAGCAGCCCGAGGCTCACGCCGGCGATGGCCTGCACCACGGCGGCGGAGATCTTTCCGTCGGTGATGTCCTGCGGCAGTGACGGGACGATCACGCGGGTGAGCAGCAGACCAAGCAGCTGGATCAACAGCGAAACCGCGCCCCACGCGGCCGCCTCCGCCACGTTGGCGGTGATCGACAGCACGAGCGACAGCGGGATGACGAAGCCAAGCGTCGCGCCGCCGACGCCGAGGGCGGCCGCCGCATTGCCCTCGCGGATGAGTTTGAATTCCTTCTGCGGCGTGACCGCCGCATACGCGGCCACGAAAATGATCGTCAGGCACAGCCCGACACCGAAGTGCCGCAGGAAAAGCAGGATCGCGTCGTTCATGTCCGGCATGGGAGCCCCTTTGATCCGACGCTACGGGTGCGCCACGCGGCGCGCAACACCTCCGCCGACACCGGGTTCCCGACGGGGCCATTCATGCTAACATCCGCACGGACAGACGGGGAAGCACAATGGGTTGGACAAAGCGGTTGCTGATCCTGGCGGCGATCACGCTCGCAGCCCTCCTCCCGGCGAGCGCGCAGCAAGCGCCGAAGCGTGTCGCCCTCGTCATCGGCAACGGCGCCTATCAGCTCGACGCCTGGAAACTCGCCAACCCGCCCCGTGACGCCGCACTCATGGCGCAACGCCTGCGCGCGCTCGGCTTCGAGGTGGACGCGGTCAATGACGCCAACCGCGCTGCGATGGAAGCCGCGTTCGACCGCTTCGGCACGAAGCTGAAGGCAGGCGGCCCCGACGTGGTGAGCTTCTTCTACTACGCTGGCCACGCCGCGCAGAAGGACGGCGCCAACTACCTCATCCCGGTCGACGCCAACGCGCAGACGATGGATCGCCTGCGCTTCCAGTCCCCGCCGATGCAGTTCCTGCTCGACTACATGACCGACGCGGGCAACGCCGTGAACGTCATCGTGCTCGATGCGTGCCGCAACCTGCCGCTGCCGGAAGGGTCACGAAGCATCGCCGGTGAAGGCCTCGCCGATCTCGGCAAGCCGCAGAACTTCTTCATCGCCTATGCGACATCGCCGGGGCGCACCGCGCAGGACGGCGCCGGCGCCAACAGCCCGTTCACGACCGCGCTCGCGGCGGCGCTGGAGCGGCAGTCGGCCGAGCCGATCTCGCTGATGTTCTCCGACATCAACAATCGCGTCTTCCGCGCCACGGAGGGCGGCCAGTCGCCGGAATACCGCGACGGCCTCGTCCGCGCGCCGCGCTGGAGTCTGGCCGTCGATCGCGCGGCACCGCCCATGCCGACAACGGCGGGTACGGAGTTTCGCGATTGTCCGGAGTGTCCGCAGATGGTGGTCGTGCCGGCGGGGAGTTTCATGATGGGCAGCCCGGAAACGGAAACGTGGCACGACAGCACCGAAGGCCCGCGGCGGCGGGTGACGATCGCGCGGCCGTTAGCGGTGGGCAAGTTCGAGGTGACGTTTGCGGAGTGGGATGCGTGCGTTGCCGCGGGCGGCTGTGCGCCGGAAGAGGAAGGGCCGTACCGGCCGGACGATCTGGGCTGGGGCCACGACCGGCGCCCGGTGATCAAC